>NZ_CP061204.1:4105000-4157065 GCF_014621775.1 Stenotrophomonas sp. 169 | reverse complement strand
CGGCAATAATCATCTTGGGCCGGGGGAGGGCGCAGGAAAGCACCGTCCCGACTGGCCGGAAAGGGGGAAAAGGATGACTCAGACTACCACCGCGCGGCAGGCTCTGGAATGGTTGTCCCCCAGTTATTCACAAAATCATCCACAGCTATTGCACAGCCCCATGAAATAACGTAGTCACAAGGGCTTGACTTGAGGGGGGTATGACCTCCAGAATTGCCGGTTCTTTCCGTCCATTTCATACGAGAGGCCCAACATGGCCACCAAGCGCACTTTCCAGCCCAGCAACCTCAAGCGTAAGCGCGACCACGGTTTTCGTGCCCGTATGAAGACCGCAGACGGCCGCAAGATCCTGTCGCGTCGCCGCGCCAAGGGCCGCAAAGTCCTGAGCGCCTGATTGCCATGCCGCTTCCCGCGGCAGACGCAATCCTTCCGATAGTGAGTAATGCCGACCCGCGCAAGCGATTCCCTCGCTCTGCGCGTGTTCGCACGCGTGCCGAATATTCTACGGTCTTCAACGGCGCCCGCCGGGTGTCCGAACCGCTGATGACCCTTCACTGGCTGCCGGGAGACCGGCCGGCCAGAATGGGTCTGGCCGTTTCACGCAAGGTGGATCCGCACGCCGTAGGGCGTAACCGGATCAAGCGCGTCCTGCGCGACGCCATGCGTCATTGCCGTGCCGACCTGCAGCCAGGCGATGTTGTCGTCGTGGCCCGCAGTGCGGCGCGCGCAGCCAGCAACGACGAGATCCGTCAGGCCTTCCTGCGCCTGTTGCGTCGCCTTGGTGCATTGCCCGCTCCGGTCCTGGACGGCACAATGCCGCCTCCCGACGGCGTCGCATCGCCTTCTTCGAATGAGCCGGCACCACGTCCCGGCAACGCAGAGCCTGTCCGCTGATGAACCAGACCCGTATTTTCCTGATTTTTGCCTGGCTGATGGTAGCCGTGCTGCTGTGGATGGAGTGGGGCCGTGAAAAGGCTGCCCCGCCGGTCACCGCCGCCACGACGTCGGCCCCGGCAACCCAGCAGGCTGTGCCGGGCACCACCCCGGGCGGCGTGCCCGGCGCGCAGGTCCCCGGCGCCAATGGTGCCCCGGCTGCCGCCACGGCACAGGCCACGGCCGCGCCGGCCAGCCAGCGCATCACCATCACCACCGACGTCCTGCGCCTGGTGCTGGATGGTGGCCGCGTACTGGATGCCGAGCTGCTGCAGTTCCCGCAGACCAAGGACGACAACAGCCCGCCGGTGCGGCTGCTGACCGAAGATGCCGTTCACCCGTACAGCGCCGTGAGTGGCTGGGCCAGCGAAGACAAGAGCGTGCCGGTGCCGGGCGCAGAAGGCTTCAAGCTGGTGGGCGAGCAGCGCGACTTCGTGCTGGCCGACGGCCAGAACGAGCTGCAGGTCCCGTTTGTCTGGAATGGCCCGAATGGCGTGGTCATCGACCGCACCCTGACCCTGTCGCGGAACCATTACGCGGTGCAGGTGAAGGACGTGGTCCGCAACAACGGCGCGGCGCCGTGGAGCGGCTATGTCTACCGGACGCTGGACCGCAGCCCGACCATCCTGTCGCGCAGCATGACCAACCCGGACTCCTTCAGCTTCAACGGTGCCACCTGGTACGACAACGACAAGAAGTACCAGCGTCGTGCGTTCAAGGATTACCTGGACGATGGCGCGCTGAACCAGAACATCACCGGCGGCTGGCTGGCGATGCTGCAGCACCACTTCTTCACCGCGTGGATCCCGCAGAAGGATCAGGTCGCCCACTACGTGCTGTCCCAGCATGACGGTCGTGACCAGATCGAAGCCCGCGGCCCGGCATTCAACGTCGCGCCTGGCCAGCAGGTCAGCAGCGAAGCACGTCTGTGGGTCGGCCCGAAGCTGGTCAGCCAGATCGCCAAGGAAGACGTGCCCGGCCTGGACCGTGTCGTCGATTACAGCCGCTTCTCGCTGATGGCCGTGATCGGCCAGGGTCTGTTCTGGGTGTTGAACCAGGTGCACAAGCTGGTCAACAACTGGGGCTGGGCGATTGTCGGCCTGGTGGTGCTGCTGAAGATGGTGCTGTATCCGTTGTCGGCCGTGCAGTACAAGAGCGGTGCGAAAATGCGTCGCTTCCAGCCGCGCATCGCGCAGTTGAAGGAACGCTACGGCGATGACCGCCAGAAGTTCCAGACCGCGATGATGGAGCTGTACAAGAAGGAAAAGATCAATCCGATGGGCGGCTGCCTGCCGATCCTCATCCAGATGCCGATCTTCTTCGCGCTGTACTGGGTGCTGGTCGAATCGGTGGAACTGCGCCAGGCCCCTTGGCTGGGCTGGATCCAGGACCTGACCGCGCGTGACCCTTACTTCATCCTGCCGGTGATCAACGTGGCGGTGATGTGGGCGACGCAGAAGCTGACGCCGGCACCGGGCATGGACCCGATGCAGCAGAAGATGATGCAGATGATGCCGATCGTGTTCGGCGTCATGATGGCCTTCATGCCGTCCGGCCTGGTGCTGTACTGGGTGGTCAACGGTGGCCTGGGCCTGCTGCAGCAGTGGTGGATGACCAAGCGCCATGGCGGCGACCCGGTCCCCGCCGTCGCGACCAAGAAGTAAGCCACACAGGAACCCGCCGAAAGGCGGGTTTCCTGCTTCTGGCTCCCCGTGAAGCAACGCCGCACAATGCACGCCATGGATACCACTGCTACCGACACCATCGTTGCCATCGCCACCGCTGCCGGTGCCGGCGGCGTGGGCATGCTGCGCCTTTCCGGGCCGCGCTCGGCGACCATCGCCCACCTGCTCGGCGCACCGGTGCTGCGGCCGCGCCATGCGCACTACGCGCGCCTGCGCGATGCGCACAACGAGGTGATCGACGATGGCATCGTGCTGTGGTTCCCGGCACCGAACAGCTTCACCGGCGAAGAAGTGGTGGAACTGCAGGGACATGGCAGCCCGGTGGTGCTGCAGCAACTGGTCGCACGTTGCATCGCACTCGGTGCGCGTCAGGCGCGACCGGGCGAGTTCAGCGAACGCGCGTTCTTGAACGGCAAGCTGGACCTGGCCCAGGCCGAAGCCATCGCCGACCTGATCGCGGCCGGCGACCATCGTGCCGCGCGCGCCGCGCGCCGTTCCCTGGACGGCGTATTTTCGCGCCGCGTAGATGAGGTGGCAGAACAGTTGGTGAGGCTGCGCATCCATGTGGAAGCGGCCATTGATTTCGCCGATGAGCCGCTGGATACGCTGGGCGGTGAGCAGGTGCGACGCGGCCTGCTGCAGGCACGTGAAACGCTGTCGCTGCTGCGCCGCGATGCCGAACGTGGGCGCCGCCTGCGCGACGGCCTGCATGCGGTGCTGATCGGCCCGCCGAATGCCGGCAAGAGCTCGCTGCTCAACGCGCTGGCCGGTAGCGAACGGGCGATCGTCACCGACATTGCGGGCACCACCCGCGACACCCTGCGCGAGACGATCCGCCTGGACGGGCTGGAGCTCACATTGGTCGATACGGCCGGCCTGCGCGAGGGCGGCGATGCGATCGAGCGTGAAGGCATGCGACGCGCACGCGCCGAAATCGAACGCACCGATCTTGCATTGATCGTGCTGGATGCGCGCGATCCCGCCGCGGGCGAAGCGGCCATCGGTGCGTCGTTGCAGGGCGTGCCGCACAAGGTCTACATCCATAACAAGTCCGATCTGTTGCCGCCGGGTTCTGGCAGCAACGACGCGGACCGCGTCTTCGTTTCAGCGGCCACCGGTGCCGGTCTGGATGACCTGCACGCACGGCTGCGTTCGATCGCCAGCGCCGGTGCCGGCGAACAGGTGGACGGCGAGTTCTCCGCGCGTACCCGCCACGTCGATGCCATCGAGCGCGCGCAGGAACATGCGCTGCAGGCCGATGGCGAGCTGGCACACGAGCATCTGGAACTGGCGGCGGAAGAGCTGCGTCTGGCACACGACGCCCTGGGCGAGATCACCGGCGCGATGAGCGCGGACGATCTGCTGGGCCGCATCTTCTCCAGCTTCTGCATCGGCAAGTAGGCCGCCTGGTAGAGCCGACTTCAGTCGGCTGCCTTCCAAAGGCACCACGACACCCGACGATAAGCGGACGACAGGAAATCGTCCGCAATCTTCAGTAAGAACGATGATCAGTTGAAGATAGACGCATGGTCTGACCCTTCCTCGCATCACACGCTGGTGTGACCGCCGGAAGCCTGCCCATGACCCCATATCCCGTTTCCCTCATTGTCCCGCCAGAAGGCTATGCCGATTGGCTGGAGGAGCTGAAACAGCGCATCAACTCTGCCCAGCAACGCGCCGCGCTGGCCGTCAACCGTGAGCTCGTCCTGCTCTACTGGGAGATGGGACGGGACATCCTCGTCCGCCAGTCCGGGCAGGGATGGGGGAGCAAGGTCATCGAGCGCCTGGCCCATGATCTCAGGCTGGCCTTCCCCCACGCCAAAGGCTTCTCGCCGCGAAACCTCAAGTACATGCGTGCCTTTGCCGACGCCTGGCCGGACCCTGCATTTGTGCAAGAGGTGCTTGCACAATTACCGTGGTATCACCAACTGACTCTGCTGGAAAAGCTGTCGACTGCCCCACAACGTGTCTGGTACGCGAACCAGGCCATACAGCACAACTGGTCGCGGAGCGTGCTGGTGCTGAACATAGAAGGAAAACTGCTCGAACGCACCGGCTCTGCCGTCACCAACTTCGCGATGCGTCTTCCCAAGCCGCATTCGGATCTTGCCCGTGAAACATTGAAGGATCCCTACCGATTCGATTTCCTTGCGGTAGGGCGTGAGGCAAGTGAGCGCGAACTGGAAGACGGCTTGGTCCGACATGCCACGGACTTCCTGTTGGAGCTGGGTGCCGGCTTTGACTTCGTAGGCAGGCAGGTGCTCCTCGAAGTCGCAGGCGAAGCGTTCTTCATCGACCTTCTTTTCTATCACCTGCACCTTCGCTGCTATGTTGTCGTAGAGCTGAAGGCAGGCAAGTTCAAACCCGAGCATCTTGGGCAGCTGGGCTTCTATCTCACCGCCGTGAATCAGCAACGCAAGCGAGCCGACGACAATCCAACGCTTGGACTCCTGCTCTGCAAGGAACGCAACAAAGTGGTGGCCGAGTACGCCCTGAGTGAGAACGTGCAACCCATGGGCATCGCGGAATACCACGTGTTGGGCCCGTTGCCCGAAGCGCTGCAGACACGCCTCCCCAGCATCGAACAGATAGAGAAGGAGCTTGCAGACGGTCCGACCAAAGCCGGGTGACACGCTACCTCCCCCTGTCATATTGCCGACGCATACTCGCCGCATTCATCATCCAAGGGGAACGTCTGTGAAGTCGTGGGGTTGTGCGTTGCTGCTCTCTCTGGCCGTGGCACCATCGGTGGCCATGAGCGCCGAAACTTCTTCAGCTGCACCGGGCAAGGCATCGGTCTATGCCCACCGTGGGGCCAGTGCCTTGCTGCCCGAGCACACGTTGGCCGCGTATGCGCAGGCCATCAGCGATGGCGCCGACTACATAGAGCCCGACCTGGTCATGACCAAGGACGGTGTGCTGGTGGCGCGCCACGAGAACGAGATCGGCGGTACGACCGACGTCGCGTCGCGCAAAGAGTTCGCTGACCGCCGCACCCGCAAGACGATCGATGGCCAGCAGGTGGATGGCTGGTTCAGCGAGGACTTCACCCTGGCCGAGCTGAAGACGCTGTACGTGCGCGAGCGCCTGCCGGCGCTGCGCAGTACCGCGTTCGATGGTCAGTTCCGCATCGCCACCTTCGACGAGATCCTGGCCTTCCTGGTGCAGCAGGCCGGGCGCGCGAACAAGGGCATCGGCCTGGTGCCGGAGATCAAGCACCCCAGCTACTTCCAGTCCATCGGCCTGCCGATGGAGGACAAGGTGCTGGCCGCGCTGCAGGCCAACCCCTACACCAAGGTAGGGCCGGTCACGCTGCAGTCGTTCGAGACCGCCAACCTGCGCTACCTGCGCGGGAAAATCGGACGTGGCAGCAACATCCGTCTGCTGCAGTTGACTTGGAAAGGCGAAGCGCAGCCCGCGGACATCGCCAAGGCCGGTGGCGCGCTGACCTATGCGCAGATGCTGACCCCGGCCGGCCTGAAAGAGATCGCCACCTACGCCGACGGCATTGGTCCGGAACTGCGCTCGATCATTCCGTTGGACGCAAAGGGCGCGCTGGGTGCGCCGACCACAGTGGTGCGCGACGCGCACGCGGCGGGGCTGATGGTGATCCCCTATACCTTCCGGCCAGAGAACTCCTTCATTGCCGCGAACCTGCGCACCGGTGAGCCGAACGCTCGCAACAACGAGGGGTCCGTCGCGGAGATGCGGGCCTATCTGGCCACCGGCATCGATGCATTCTTCACCGATGATCCGGCACTGGGCCGTAAGGCCGTCGACGGCCCCTGACGTCGCACGGTAGCGCCGGGCCACGCTCGGCGGAATCCATCGGAACGCGTGCAAAGCTCCCGCCGAGCACGCCTCGGCGTTACCCCAGGAGCAGGGTCAGTCCTGGCGCGCGTCGTCCTGGCCCGGGCGGCGGAACGGCAGCACCACGTAGTCTTTCCCCTCGCGCGGCTGCCACAGCACTGGCACCTGGCGCGGTGAGGGGGGCTCCAGTTCGTCGTCGGGCAGGGCTTCGATGGACTCTTCTTCGTCTTCCCAGCTGTAGCGTGGCCGTACGGCCATCGGGTCGCTGTGGCGGAACAGCAACGCCGCGATGATGCCGGCGAACGCTCCGCCCATGTGCGACTGCCACGACACCCCCGGCGTATGCGGCAGCACCGTCATCAACATGCCGCCGTAGAACAGCATGCCGATCAGGCCGGTGGCGATGGCGGCACGGTCACGACGCAGCAGGCCCAGGCTGGCCAGCAGGAACATCAAGCCATGGGTAACGCCACTTGCGCCCAAGTGCAGGCTGCCGGGGTCGCCCAGCAACCAGGCACCGATGCCCGAGCCGATCCACAGCAGCGGCAGCGCGCGCAGTGTCGCCTTCGGGTACACGCTGCCGGCCAGCGTGCCCAGGATCAGCAGCGCCACGCTGTTGGCGGCCACGTGTTCCACAGAGGCGTGCAGCAGCGGCGCACCCAGCAAACCCAGCAGGCCGGCGATGTCGAGTGGCGCGACGGCCCAGGGCCGCCAATCGAAGTAGCTCTGCAGGGCGAAGATCGCCACCAGCAGCACGACCGTTCCCAGGCTCAGGTTGAAGGCGCGCAGGATGCGCAGGCGGTCAGGAGGCGGGGCCGGGGTCTTGCCGGCTGGCACGGGTGCGTTGGCGTTCATATCCAAGCAATGGCGGTGGCCGGGGCGAAACCAACCCCGGCAGGGTGGGAAAGTAAAACGGGCCGGCGGGACAATCCCCGCCGACCCGTCAGAACAGCGCGCGCTGCCGGCCCCGCAGGACCGGCGACGCGGGGGATCACACCTTGTCGTGCTTGGGCGGGATCTTCAGGCTCAGCACCACCGTGATGGCGATGATCAGCGCAACCACGCCCAGCGAGATCGGGGTCGGGATCTTGAACAGGTCGATGATCATCATCTTGATGCCGATGAAGCCCAGCACCAGCGCCAAGCCATACGGCAACAGGTGGAAGCGATCGGCCATGCCGGCCAGCAGGAAGAACATCGCGCGCAGGCCCAGCACCGCGAACACGTTCGAGGTGAGCACGATGAACGGGTCGGTGGTGATGGCGAAGATCGCCGGGATGCTGTCCACCGCGAAGATGACGTCGGTGACCGCGATCAGGATCAGCACCGCGAACAACGGGGTGTACCACCGCTTGCCGTCACGCATGACGCTCATGGCGTTGCCGGCATAGTCCGGCAGCAGGCGCAGGTGCTTGCGCATCCAGCGCAGGGCAGGGTTGCTTTCCAGGTCCGGCTCCTGGCCCGCAGAGAACCACATCTTCCAACCCGTGAACAGCAGGAAGGCGCCGAACACGTAGAGCAGCCAATGGAACTGGGTGATCAGCACGCTACCGGCGAAGATCATGATCGTTCGCAGCACGATCGCGCCCAGGATGCCGATGATCAGCACCTTCTGCCGCTGCTCTTCGGGCACCGCGAAGTAGCCCATGATCATCAGGAAGACGAAGATGTTGTCGACTGCCAGCGCCTTTTCGACCAGGTAACCGGTCAGGAATTCGAGGCCGACCTTGTTGGCCACCACTTGGCCCGCGGTCTCATTGAGGTAGTACCAAAGGCCGCCGTTGAAGGCCAGGGCGAGCAGCACCCAGCCGATCGACCACCACAGGGCTTCCTTGAAGGTGACCTTGTGCGGGCCGCCGTGGCGCATCAATACGAGGTCGACGAGCAGCGCGATGATCACCACCGCGCCGAAGCCAAGCCATAACCACAAATTGCCGATCGTCTGCATGGGTTTGTCCGTTAAGAAAAGGAAACATCTCAAGCCGGACGGCGAGGGTCTGCAACGGAGGATCGGGAGGGGATCCAGGGACAGAGCTTCGCCAGTACGGCGAAGGTCTCGCTCGCAGCCCCGATGTACTGGGACTGCCGTTGCACCGGAGCCTGCGGGCTCGAATTGACGGCGACAACGTTGGGAGCTACTCCCCTTCTGCGGCCGATTCTGCGGGCATAACGGCGCTGCGTCAATCAACCGCAGATGAAGGCTGCTGGGCCAGCGGCCTTCATTACCCGAACGCGGCCGCCCCTGCCGCAGCGATTACAATGGACCGATGAATACCTCTGCCCCCTTTGTCCGTCTCAAGAATGCCTGGCGCTCCAGCCACCCGTGGATCTTCCAGAAACTGGTCGAAAAACCGGCCGTCCGGCCCAAGCCCGGGACCATCGTCGATGTCTTCGGCGTGGAGGGTGACTTCATCGGGCGCGGCTTCTACAACGGCCATTCGCGCATCGCGGTGCGCATCCTGGAAACCGACGAACGCGTGCCGGTCGACGCGGGCTGGTTCTCGCGCAAGATCGCCCAGGCCGTGGAACTGCGCCGCGATGTGTTGAAGCTGGATGCGGTCAGCGATGCCTGGCGCGTGGTGCACAGCGAAGGCGACGGCCTGTCCGGCCTGGTGGTGGACCGCTATGGCGATCTGGTGGTGGTGGAGTTCTTCGCCGCCGGCATGTTCCGCCATCGCGAGTGGATCTACGAAGCCCTGAGCGAACAGTTCCCGGGCTGCCGCTTCCACAGCTTCGCCGACGAGCACGTGCAGAAGCAGGAAAGCTTCGACTTCCACGGCAACACCACCACTGAAGCCTCGGTGATCACCGAGTACGGCGTGAAGTTCCGCGCCGATCCGGCCGGCGCGCACAAGACCGGCTTCTTTGCCGACCAGCGCGACAACCGCGAGTGGCTGAGCCAGCACGTCGAAGGCAAGACCGTGCTCGATCTGTGCTGCAACACCGGTGGGTTTGCGGTGTACGCCGCCGCGCGCGGTGCCAGTGAAGTGGTGGGCATCGACATCGACGAGGACGTGATCCAGATCGCCAAGGGCAACGCCAAGCTCAACAATGTGCGGCCGAAGTTCGTGCAGTCCGACATCTTCCCGTGGCTGCGGGATGCCGCCAACCGCGGCGAGCAGTACGACGTGGTGATCCTGGACCCGGCGAAGATGACCCGCGACCGCGACCAGGTGATCAGCGCACTCAAGAAGTACCTGGACATGAACAAGCTGGCGCTGGGGGTGGTGAAGCCCGGTGGCCTGTTCGCCACGTTCTCGTGCACCGGGCTGGTGGCTGAAGATCAGTTCCTGGACATGCTGCGCCGCGCGGCGTTCTACTCCGGCCGCACGATCCAGATCCTGAAGGTGTCCGGCGCCGGCCCTGACCACCCGTTCATGGCGCACGTGCAGGAATCACGCTACCTGAAGGCCGTGTTCTGCCGGGTGCTGTAACCGCTGATCCAAGCAGTTGGTAGCGCCGAGCCATGCTCGGCGGACGGTATCCGGGGGCACGGGAGGTGCAGCCGACTGAAGTCGGCTCTACCGGTGTTGTCACGCGCAGGCTACTGTCGGGTTTTCCCGTTCCCGGTGAGACCCGCATGATCCTGCGTCGCCTGTCCCCGTTGCTCGCCCTGGCGCTCAGCGTGCCGCTGTCCGCCCAGGCCATCGACTTCAGCACGGCGGAGCTGCAGCGCGCGAAAGCCCTGCAGCAGCGCCTGCTCACGCTCGACAGCCATCTGGATACGCCGGCCAATTTCGCCCGCGATGGCTTCGACATCGATAACCGCCACGATCACAATGCCCTGTCGCAGGTGGATTACCCGCGCATGGTCGATGGTGCGCTGGATGGTGGGTTCTGGGCGATCTACACCGGTCAGGGCGACCGCACCGCCGCGGCCCATCTGCGCGACCGCGATGCGGGCCTGCAGCGCCTGCTGGAGATCCGCACCATGGTGGCGGCCAACGCTGACCGTTTCGAACTGGCCCTCACCCCGGCCGACGCACGGCGGATCAAGGCCGATGGCAAGCGCGTAGTGTTCATCAGCATGGAAAACGCCAGCCCGCTGGTGGCCGATCCCTCACTGCTGCGCTTCTACCACCAGGCCGGACTGCGCATGCTCAGCACCGTGCACTTCGCCAACAACGAATTCGCCGACTCGGCCACCAATCCGCAGGGCCCGGAGTGGAACGGACTGAGCGCGGCGGGCAAGGCGTTGGTGCTGGATGCAGTGAAGCAGGGCATCGTGATCGATCAGTCGCACGCCTCCGACGCGGTATTCGACCAGCTGATCGCGATGTTGCCGGTGCCGTTCGTGCTGTCCCACAGTGCGTCGAAAGCGATCCATGACCACCCGCGCAACCTCGACGACACGCGCCTGCGGCAGCTGGCCAAAGCGGGCGGGGTGATACAGGTCAACGCCTACGGCGGTTATCTGGTGGACCCCGGCAAGAGCCCGCAGCGCAAGGCCGCCGAAGACGCGCTCAGCAAGCGCCTTGGCGGTTGGGAAGCGATGAGCATCGCGCAGGGCGCTGAACTGCAGCGCGGCGAAGACGCCCTGGATGCGAAGTACCCGGTGCGCCACGCCACCCTGGATGACTTCTTCGCCCACATGGGCCACATCCTGGAGGTCGTCGGGCCTGGGCACGTGGGCATCGGCCTGGACTGGGACGGTGGCGGTGGATTGACGGACCTGCGCGATGTCAGCGACCTGCCGAAGATCACCGCTTGGCTGCTGCGCCGTGGCTATGACGAAAAGCAGATTGCCGGCATCTGGGGCGGCAACCTGCTGCGGGTGATGCAGCAGGCGCAGGACCACGCCGAACGCTGACGGACCAGACGGGAGTGACGGCTGCTGGCCGTCACTCCGATTGACGGCCAGCGGCCGTCACTACCTGCCCAGCAGCGCGTGCCGACGGCTGTACAGGAAGTACACCGCCAGGCCGATCACGTTCCAGATCAGGAAGTACAGCTGGGTGCTCTGCGGCAGGCTGAAGAACAGATAGACGCAACCCAGTGCGGCGGCCGGACCGACCACGTAAGCCAGCGGCGTGCGGAACTTGCGCTCGCGGTTGGGTTCACGGCGGCGCAGCACCACCAGGCAGATGCCCACTGCGGTGAAGGCGGCCAGCGTGCCGGCGTTGGCCAGCGCGGCGATTTCATCCAGCCGCGCCACACCGGCCAGCGCCGATACCAGCAGGGCACTGAACAGCGTGGTCGCCACCGGCGTACCCGTGCGCTTGCTCACGTTGGACAGGCTGCGCGGCAGCATGCCGTCGCGGCCCATGACGAAGAACACCCGGCTCTGGCCGAACATGAAAGCCAGCAGCACGGTGGGCAGCGCGATGATGGCCACCACGCCGATGAGCAGTGCGGCCGTCGGGTGGCCCAGCTGACGCATGATCAGGGCCAGCGGTTCGGCACTGCTGCCAAACACCGCGTAGCTCATGGCACCGATGGCAGCCAGCGCCACCAGCATGTAGATGATGGTGCAGCCGATCATCGAGCCGATGATGCCGATGGACAGGTCACGCCCCGGGTTCTTGGTTTCTTCGGCCGCCGTGGCGATCGCATCGAAGCCATAGAAGGCGAAGAAGATGATCGCGGCAGCCGCCATCACGCCACGCTCCAGCCCGTCCGGGCCCAGCGACTTGGCGAAACCGTACGGCATGAACGGCTGCAGGTTGGCCGTATCGAAGGCGGGCAATGCAACCGCAACGAACACTGCCAGCGCGATGATCTTCAAGACCACCAGCACGGCGTTGAGCGTGGCGCTTTCCTTGGTGCCCAGCATCAGGCCACCGGCCACGACCCAGGTGATCAGCACCGCAGGCAGGTTGAACATGCCGCCTTCCACGTGCGGACCGGCCGACAGTGCCAGCGGCAGGCGGATGTCGATGCCCATCTGGGTATGCACCCATTCCAGGAAGCCGACGAAGTAGCCGGACCAGCCGACCGCCACCGTACTCACCACCAGCGAGTACTCCAGGATCAGGCTCCAGCCCACCACCCAGGCGAAGATCTCCCCCAATGCGGCATAGCTGTAGGTGTAGGCGCTGCCCGAAGCCGGCATCATCGTGGCCAGCTCGGCGTACGCCAGCGCAGCACAGGCACAGACGGCCCCGGCGATGGCGAAGGAGATCAACACGGCCGGGCCGGCCAGATTGGCGCCCACGCCGATCAACGTGTAGATGCCGGTGCCCACGATGGCCCCGATACCCAGCGCGATCAGATGGGGCCAACTCAGGGTACGGACCAACTGCCTTCCGGCTTCGTGGACGGTGACGGTATCCAGGGATTTACGCCGGAGCAAAGACATGCAGGCCTCGTGGTGACTGGGAACGACAAGTGCCCGAGTGTGAACGAACGCGGCGCAGCATTACCACTGCCAAGCGCTCACCTGCGGCGCGATAGAGGTTGTCCGCGACGAGGGTTGCCGGAATCGGCACAATCGATCAATCAGCCGTTAAAGCCCAGGCGAATGCCGAAGCCGATCAGGAACACGCCGGCCACGCGACGAAGGACATCGCTGACGCGGGGATGCTGGATCAACCGGCGCCGCGCCAGGTTGCCGGCGCCGATCAGCAGGGAGCAGTAGGCGATGCTGACCACGAAGATGATGCCGGCGAGTGCGGCGAAGGTTGCCAGGCCCTGGTGCTGGCCTGGGTCGATGAACAATGGCAGGAAGGCCATGTAGAACAGGATCGCCTTCGGATTGAGCAGGCTGACCAGGATCGCCTGGCGGAAGTAATGGCCGGGCGCCAGGCGGATCGTGCCGGGCGTGTCGGTGCCGTCACCCTTGGGCGTACGCAACAGGCTGATGCCTACCCACACCAGATACGCCGCGCCGAGATACTGCACGGCATGAAAGACGGTGGGATTGGCTTTCAGCAGGGCGGCCACACCGGCCAGCGCCAGCCACATCAGGATCTGGTCGCCCACCAGCAACCCGGCCAGTGCCGTATAGCCACCGCGCACACCCCCCCGACCGGTGGCCGTGAGCAGGGTGAAGGTACCCGGGCCTGGCAACGCCAGGAACACCAGCACGGCGACCAGGAAGGTCCACAGGTCCTGGATGCCCATCCACGGCATGGCGGCTCACTCATTCAACGCAGGGGGCTGCCATTGTAGTGGCGCGGCGCTGATCCAGCCCGGTTGCCGCGATGTGGCCGGGGCTTGCGATCCCGTAGCGCCGAGCCACGCTCGGCGAGCGCAGCGGCAGCCCCGGGACGATAAGCGGCCCTCACTACCGGGCGATGGGCAACCCTTCCAGCAACGGTGCCAGCCGCTCGCCCAGGAACCCATGCAACTGCCGCACCGCCGGCGAGAACTGCTTGCGATGTGGGCATACCAGGTTCAACGGCAGCGGCTCGCCACTGCCGTCCAGCAGCACCTGCAGCCGCCCGGCACGTACGTCGTCGCCCACATCGAGCCATGATTTGTAGGCGATACCCTCACCCGCCACCGCCCACCGTCGCACCACATCGGCGTCATCGCACAGCAGTGCGCCGCGCACCACCACCACGCTACGCCGTCCATCGTGTTCAAAGTTCCAGCGATCGTGCGTGCGCCCGCCCAGTTGGTACAGCAGGCAGGCATGGTCCTTCAGGGCATCCATGCTGTGTGGCGCGCCGTGTGCCTGCACATAGCCGGGAGAGGCCACCAGCACGCGACGGTTGTCCGGCAGCAGCGACAGGGCGACGTAGCTGGCGTCGTCGAACCGACCCAGGCGAAAGGCAATGTCGACCGGATCGCGGAATACATCCGTCACCTGGTCGGACAACTGCAGATGCAACTGCAGGCGGGGATGTGCGCGACGGAAGGCGGTCAGCCACGGCAGCAGCACGTTGCGGCCAAGATCCGAGGGCGCGGCCACCTTCAGCGTGCCGGCCAGCTCGGCATCCTCGCCCTGTACCCGGGCTCGACCCTCGCGCAACGCCGCCAGCACGTCGTGTGCGTATGGCAGGTACACCGCGCCCTCGGCGGTCAGCCGAAGGCTGCGGGTGGTACGAACGAACAGGCGCAGGTCCAGCTCGCGCTCCAGCCGGGCAATCGCCGCCGCGACTTGCCCCGGCAGCAGATCCGCCTCGCGCGCTGCCGTGCTGAAGCTGCCGAGCGCCGCAGTGCGGGCGAACAACTGCAGGTCATCGAAGCGGATCATTTTCACCACGAGAGAGAAAGTGATGTTGGATTCTGCGCCTTTCCAGCGGCCCCCGCAGCGTCCATGCTGGCCTGAATCCCCCTTTGCTGCGGAGTTCCCCATGCGCGCTGTTGCCTATACCCGTGCCGGCCTGTCCATCGATGATCCGAAGGCCCTGGTTGATCTGGAGATGGACATCCCCACCCCGGGTCCACGGGACCTGCGGGTCGCGGTGACCGCAGTGGCGGTGAACCCGGTCGATGCCAAGGTGCGCCGCAGCGCCGCCACCGAGACCCCGCGCGTGCTTGGATTCGATGCGGTCGGCGTGGTGGATGCCGTGGGCAGTGAGGTCACCCTGTTCCAGCCCGGCGACGCGGTGTACTACGCCGGTGCCATCGACCGGGCGGGCAGCAATGCCGAATACCAACTGGTAGACGAGCGCATTGTCGGCCGCAAGCCCGCCAGCCTGGACGACGCCAGCGCCGCGGCACTGCCGTTGACCGCGATCACCGCGTGGGAGCTGCTGTTTGATCGCCTGCGCATCGCCGAAGGCGGTGGCGAAGGCCAGACCCTGCTGGTGATCGGCGCAGCCGGTGGCGTCGGCTCGATCCTGGTGCAGCTGGCCCGCCAGCTGACCAAGCTGACCGTGGTAGGCACCGCATCGCGACCGGAAACCCAGGATTGGGTGTACGCGCTGGGCGCCCATCACGTGATCGACCACAGCCTGCCGCTGACCGAGGGCCTGTCGCGGCTGGGCATCCAGCAGGTGGAGCACGTGGCCAGCCTGACCCACACCGACCAGCACTACGCGCAGATCATCGAGGTGCTCGCGCCGCAGGGCCAGCTGGGTCTGATCGACGATCCCGGCCAGCTGGATGTCATGGCCCTCAAGCGCAAGTGCGCCTCGCTGCATTGGGAGTTCATGTTCGCCCGCCCGCTGCACCAGACCGCTGACATGCAGCAGCAACACGTCCTGTTGAACCGCGTGGCCGGCCTGATCGATGCCGGCGTCCTGCGCACCACCCTGGGCGAGAATCTCGGCCGCATCAACGCAGCCAACCTGCGCCGCGCCCACGCCCTGATCGAAAGCCAGAAAGCCAAGGGCAAGATCGTCCTCGAAGGCTGGTAAGCCCGCTTTTCTCTTCCTTCTTTTTTCAACGCGGCAGACAGCACACGGAACCTGTCAGCGGGTCGGGCGGGTGGGGGTATGCGGGGCCTTGAGCGGCAGGAGCCGCGAAGAGCTACATGGACGTACTTGCGCGTGCTCCGCATAGCCCACCCGCCCGACCCACGCGCGGGTGCAGCTCGCACGCTGTCAGCCGCGAGGGGGCCCAGCCCGATCGACCACCCCGACGCAGCGCATGAGACAGCACCCGCCTAAACTAGGCGGATGGAAACCCAGACCCTTGTACTCCTGGCCGTGCTGCTGCTCGCCATCATCCTCGTGCTGCTGGTGGTGGTGCTGCGCCGCTCCAGTGGCAGCACCGACACCCACGAACTCGACGCGCTGCGCCAGACGCTGAGCGAAGAACGCGAGCGCAGCCTCGCCGCCCAGGTCGACGCCGGCCAGCTGCGCGGACGTCTGCAGGCCCTGCAGGACGACATCGAAGGCGAACGCCGCCGCGCGCAGGATGCCCAACAGGCACTCAGCGCCGCGCAGGGCCGCATCGAACGCGACGCCGCCCTGGCCAGCGAGCGTGACACCCGCCTGGTGGAACGAGGCAACGCCCTGCAGCAGATGCAGGAGCAACTGGTCGACCTGCAGCAGCAACTGCACGCGCAGCGCGAAACCTACCAGCAGCTGCACGGTGACCACACCCGCCTGCAGGCCAACCTGCAGCACCAGCAGCAGGCCAGCGCCGAGCTGCGCATCTATCTGGATACGGCGAAGGAAAAGCTCAGCGGCGCCTTCGCTGAACTGGCCGGCAAGGTGTTCGAGGAGCGTGGCCAGCAGTTCGAGAAGAACGTCCGCCAAGCGACCGGGCAGTCGCGGCTGGACATCGAAAACATGCTCAAGCCCTTCACCGAGCGGCTGCAGGAGTTCCGCGGCCGCGTCGACGTGCTGTACGCCGAAGAAGCACGCGAACGTGCCAGCCTGCTCGGTGCCGTGGGTGAACTGAAGACCCTCAACCAGGACATGGCCTCGCAGGCTGCCGCCCTCACCAATGCCCTGAAAGGCAACGCGAAGGTGCGTGGTGACTGGGGCGAGCTGATGCTGGAAACGGTGCTGCGTAGTTCCGGGTTGGAAGAGGGCGTGCACTACAAGCGCCAGCAGCACGTGGTGGACGACGAAGGCGAACGCCTGCGTCCGGACGTGGTGGTGAACTTCCCGGACCAGCGCAGCATCGTGGTCGACAGCAAGGTCAATCTGGTGGCATGGCAGGAAGCCATGAACGCCGATACGCCCGATGCCGGCAACGAAGCGCTGCTGCGCCATGCCACGGCGTTGCGCGCGCATGTGCGCGATCTCGGCGTGCGCAACTACCCCAAGGCCATGGGCGAAGAACAGACGCTGGATGTGACCATCGCGTTCGTGCCGATCGAAGGCGCCCTGTCGGCAGCACTGTCCATCGACCCCTCGCTGCAGACCTACGCCTTCGACAACAAGGTCGTGTTTGCTTCGCCGAACACGTTGATGGCGCTGCTGCGCGTGGCAGAACGTCTGTGGACGCGCGACAAGGTGCAGAAGCAGGCGCTGCAGATCAGCGATGCCGGCGGACTGGTGCTGGATGCACTGGTCGCTTTCCTGGCCGACTTCAACAACGTCGGCAAGAAGCTGGAAGACGCCACGACGGCGTTCTCCAACGCACGCAACCGCCTGCAGGATTCGCGCAATTCGGCGATCAGCCGCGCGCGTCGCCTGGCCGAGCTGGGCAGCAAAGCGAAGAAGGCGCTGCCGCCTGAACTGCAACCCGAAGTGGTTCAGCAGCTGGCGGGACCTGACGAAGAATAGACATACCGCTTGGGTATCCTCGTTGGTCTACCTGCACACCTCATGGATGCCACCGATGCGCTTGCCTCTGCTGACCAGCTTGCTGTTGACCCTCACCCTTGCCGGCTGCGCCTTCGGCGGCAGCCGCGCACCGTTGGATACGGCAGCGTCCATGCCGGAAGTAGATGCCTGCACCGCGAAGGGCGGCGAGCTGCGTCCCCTGGGGCGCCTGCAGCGGGTGCAGTGCGTGGTGCCCAATGCCGATGCCGGCAAGACCTGCACCACCAAGTCCGACTGCAGTGGCCAGTGCCTGGCGATCGGTGAAGTCGTTGCCGGCGCACCGGCATCCGGTGTCTGCCAGCGCGACGCCAGCGAGAACTTCGGCTGCCGCCAGCGCATCGACGGTGGCGTGGCGCAGGGCACGATCTGCGTCGACTGAGCGCGCGCTGCATTCCCGATTTTTTCTTTCCCGTTCCAGACAGGATCCCGTCATGACCGCACCCATCCAACAGATCTCCATCAACACCATCGAAGGCCAGCCCGCATCGCTGGCGGACTATCAGGGCAAGGTCCTGCTGGTGGTCAATGTCGCCTCCAAGTGCGGCCTCACCCCGCAGTACGAAGGCCTGCAGACGCTGTATCTGGAAAAGCAGGCAAAGGGGCTGGAGGTGCTGGGTTTCCCGGCCAACAACTTCCTCGGCCAAGAGCCTGACAGCGAAGCGGACATCCAGCAGTTCTGCAAGCTCACCTACGATGTCAGCTTCCCGATGTTCGCCAAGATCAGCGTCGCCGGTGACGACGTGCATCCGTTGTACCAGCAGCTGATCGCCGCCCAGCCGAAGACCATCGGCGAAGGACCGATGCGCGAGCGCCTGGCCGCGAAGGACCTCGCCCAGCCGGCACCGGGCATCCTGTGGAACTTCGAGAAGTTCCTGATCGGCCGCGACGGCAAGGTCATCGCCCGCTTCGCCCCGGACGTAGCGGCCGACGATGCGCGCCTCCGCGACGCCGTGGACGCCGCACTCGCCGCCTGACCGATCCCGCCGACCATGGGTCGGCGCTACCACCGCGGCGACCATGAAAAACCCCGCCGAAGCGGGGTTTTTTTTCATCCAGCAGCGGTGATCAGTTGCCCCACTGGGGCATCGGCATCGCATCCACCGGGATGGCCGAATCCAGATCGTCCTTGCCACGTGCATGCTTGCCGCGCAGGTCATTCTCGATCTGATACGTACGGCGCTGCAGCCAGGCATCGCGCACCAGGGCGTATTCGTCCACGGCGCTGGAGCGGATGTCATCGGCCGCCAGCAGCTGCGAACGGGCGTCTACCAGCTGCAAGCCCTGCAGGCCGATGCGCACCTTGTCTTCTTCGATCTGGCGGATCGGCGAGAGCGGGATGTCACCGGCCAGGCCGAACACATCACGCACCGTACGCGGGCCGAAGAACGGCAGCTCGACGTAGCGCGACGGACGCCAGCCCCATGCGCCGAGCGTCTGGCCGAAATCTTCCTTGCGGTTGGCGATCATCGCCTTGCTGGCCGGATCGAACAGACCGCCGACACCCAGCGTGCTGTTCATGAGGAAGCGGCCCAAGGTGTCCCATGCATCATCCGGGCGACCCTGCAGGACCTGGTTGACGATGGTCACCGGCGAACGGATGTTGCTGAAGAAGTTGCTGACGCCGGTGCGTGCGAAGCGCGGCACGACGTTGGTGTACGCCGTTGCCAGCGGACGCGCCACGGCGTTGTCCACCACCACGTTGAAACGATGCACGCGGCGGTTGAAGGGTTCCCACGGGTCGTAGACCGCAGACGAGCCGCCGCTGACACCATCGCTGCCATACAGGGCGGTGAAATCGTCTTCGGCCGGCTCCGGGACGCCATCACCGTCGGCATCCACGGGAGCCGACGCAGGCGGTGCAGCAGCCACTGCCGACGCCGCAGAGGCATCGACGGCCGGGCCCGTGGCGACGGCGGCGGTATCGACATCCGTCGACGCCGACGTATCGCTGACCGGCGCATCGGCGGCGGGCACTACGGTATCCGCAACCGGTGCGGCATCACGGGCGGGCTTGGCGGCGCAGGCACTGAGCGCGGCGGCCAACACGAAGAGGGGGAGAATGCGTACGACGTTCATGTCAGCTCGCGGCAGTAGGGGCAGTGAAATCAAGGTCTGCAGACAGCCGATAGGCGGCCTCCAGTTCGGTCAGGCCTGCGGGTGTGCCCTGGATGGCCAACACGCGACCCTCGGTGCGTACCCGGGCAGCCAGTTCGGCCAGCAGTGCAACGCCGGCACTGTCCACGCGCGGCACATCGGTCAGGTCGAGCGCTTGTGCGCCCTTGACCATGCCCTGCAGCTGCGGCCACAGCGCGATCACCGCGCTGCGGTCCAGTGCGCCGGTCACCCGCAGCGTGCCCTGGTCCAGGCGGACCTGGGCCTGCTGCGTGGGGGCAGGATTACTTGCCATTGCTGCCCGGTGCCGCCTGCATGGCGCCGCTGCGCAGATCAGTGGCCACCTGCTTGATGCCCTTCTGGCGCAGCGGGGCATCGAACTGGTTGCGGAAGGTCTGCACGTAGGAGATGCCTTCGATGTTGACGTCGAAGATCTTCCACTGGCCGCCGCTGTTGCGCATCAGGTATTCCACCGGAGTCGGCTGGTCGCCCGAGCGCACCAGTTCGGTGGCCACGCGCACGCCGCGATCGCCCGGCAGCGGGGTCTCACCCTTCAGGCGGAAGGTCGGCTTGCCCTGGATGTTCAGCAGCGCAGAACCGTAGCGCTGCATCAGGTTGTCGGCCATGGCATCGGCGAACAGCTTGATGTCGGCGTCGGAGGCACCGCGCGAATGCGCGCCCAGCACCAGCCGTGCGGCGTAGTCACGGTCAAAGGTGCGGTTGAGCTCGCTGTTGATGAAGTTGCGCAGGGCGGCCGGGTCCTTGCTGAACTCGGCCTTGCGCTGCTGCAGCGTGGTCATGATGCGCGTGCTGGCATCGATGACGGTTTTGCCGGCCTGGCCCTGGGCAGCCGGCGCCGCGGCGGGAGCCGTCTGGGCAGACGCCAGCAGCGGGGTGGCGGCGAACAGGCTGGAGGCCAGCAGGAGCGGAAGAAGTTTGATTTTCATGGTTGCGGTTCCGTTGCGGGCGCGGCAGCGCCGTCATGGGATTCAGTGGACTGGGCTGCGTCGCCACCGGCGCCGCCACCCCCGAACATGTACTTGCCGACCAGCTGGATCAGGTCTACAGCGGGCTGGGTGAACACGATTTCATCGCCGGCCTTCAGCACGTCCGGATCACCGCCCGGCTGCAGACCGATATAACTCTCGCCGAGCAGTCCGCTGGTGAAGATGCCGGCGGAGGTATCGGCCGGCAGGTCCTTGAACTTGCCGTCCATCTTGATGGTGACGATGGAGTCGAACTTCACCGGGTCCAGGTCGATGGCGGCGACCTGACCGACGTTGACCCCGCCGATCTTCACCGGCGCCTGCTTGCGCAGCTGGCCGATCTGCGAGAAACGGGCCTTGAGCTCATAGCCGCCACCGCCGAGCCCCCAGCGCTGGTTGGTTGAAGCGACGGCCAGCACCATCAGCGAAGCCAATGCCAGCAACAGGAAGGCGCCGACGGAAAATTCCAGTCTGGGACCGCGGATGGCCATGTTCGTTTCACCATTTTTGACAGGTGCCCCGGCCGATGCCGAAGCGGGAGTTTCAGATCATCCCCGCGCTGCAAAGCGCAGGAACCAGGAATCCATCGTTACTGGAACAGCATCGCCGACAGCACGAAGTTGAACATGAGCACCAGCAGCGACGCGTTCACCACCGCGCGCGTGGTGGCCACCGAGGTGCCTTCGATGGTCGGTTCCGCATGGAAGCCGACGTACGAGGCGACCAGGGCGGCGGTGCCACCGAAGATGGCGGACTTCAGCATTGCCACGCCGAAGTCGTTCCAGAAGTCCACGCTGTTGCGCAGCGCCGACCAGAACACACCGTTATCCAGCCCAAGCAGGTGGACCGCTTCGAAGTAACTGGCTGAAATGGCCAGCGAGCAGAACACCCCGGTCAGCAGGGGCACTGTCAGCACCGCCGCCCAGAAGCGCGGTGCTACGGCCTTAGCGATCGGATCGATGGCCATCAGTTCCAGCGCCTTGATCTGGTCGGTGGCCCGCATCAGGCCCAGTTCGGCGGCGATCGAGCTGCCGGCGCGGCCGATGAACAGCAGCGCGGTCAGCACCGGAGCCAGCTCGCGGTACAGCGACAGGCCCAAGAGCGTGGACAGCGCATCGGCGGCGCCGAAGGTGGTCAACGTGCGATAGCCCTGCAGGGTCAGCACAAGACCAACGAATGCACCACCAACGGCGATGATCGGCAGCGAACGCGCACCGATCTTGTAGATTTCACGGGTCAGCTCGGCCAGGAAGTCCGCCGTCGGAAGCGATCCGCGCAGCACGGTGAGCGAAAACAGGCCGGCGCGTCCCAGCGCGCGGGTTCCGGCAACAAAGGGCATCAGGCAGTCCTCGTGCGGGGCGCGGCGTCAAAGGGGATCGGCCCGTCCGGACGACCATGCAGGAATTGCTGCAGCAGCGGATCCTGGCTGGACTCCAGCGCGGCCGGGCTGCCCTGGAACACCACGCCCCCGTTGGCGATGGCGATCACCTGGTCGCAGATCGGCAGGGTCTCGTGCACGTGGTGGCTGACGATGATGCTGGTCAGCCCCAGGCTGTGGTTGAGGCGCTGGATCAGGCTCATGATCACCCCCGAGGCAATCGGGTCCAGCCCGGTCAGCGGCTCGTCGTAGATCATCAGCGGCGGGTCCAGGGCCAGCGCACGCGCAAGGGCCACCCGTCGCGCCATGCCACCCGACAGCTCGCGCGGCCAGGTGTCTCCGGCAGCCAGCAGGCCCACCGCGTGCAGCTTCATCTGCACCAGGCGTTCGCGCACCGGCACCGGCAGCTTGGTATGGGTGCGCAGGGGCAGAGCCACGTTCTCGGCAACGCTGAGATCGGTCAGCAACCCATTGCCCTGCAGCAGCACGCCGACACTTTTGCGCATCTCCAACAGGTCGCGGTTGCCGGTAGGGATCGGCTTGCCGAACAGGGTGACTTCACCCTGCACCGGACGCAGTTCGCCGGTGAGTGCAGCCAGAAGCGTGGACTTGCCACTGCCGGACGGCCCCAGCACGGCGGTGATGCTGCCCCGTGGCACCTGCAGCGAAACGTCGCGCAGGATCGTCCGACCGCCGCGATCGATGCGGACGTTGGACAACTGCACCAAGGGGGTGGCTGAAGCCTGCATGGGCACCGTTAACGATTTTCCAACGTTGAAGAATCAGCAGCTGCGCCTGAACATAAGCGTACTGGACCGTCCAGTATTGTCGCACGCGCTGCCGGAGCTGGGGCGGCAGTAGGGTGGGACAGTCGGGAAGGGCACCGGAACAATCGGTTGCCTGCCTTGCACGGTGGCGAACGCGTCAGCCGCGCGCTACACACCCCCCGGCATTCATTTATCGCCGCGCTGCGGCACACTGTCTGCGATGAGCGACCCTGCCGGCGATTTCCGCCTCTACCATTCCAATTCCCTCGATGTGCTCGCCGCGCTCCTGGCCCGGCACGTCCGCGCGCCGATGCCCGGCCAGCCCCTGCTGGCACCGGAAGTGGTGCTGATTCCGCAGGTGGCGATGCGGCGCTGGCTGCAATCCACGTTGGCCGCCGAATATGGCGTGGCAGCCAACCTGGAGTTCCTCACCCCCGGCGAATTCGTCGCGCGTGCGCTGAATGCCAATGTGCCCGGTGAAACCGATGATCTGGACGCAGCCGCCTTGCGCTGGCGTTTGTACGCCGCGCTGGGCGATGCAGGCCTGATCGCCCGGCCACCGATGCGCGCGCTGCAGGCGTACCTGTCCGGCGGCGATCCACTGAAACCGTGGGCGCTGGCCGGCGAGCTGGCCAGCGTGTTCGAGAAATACCAGGCATGGCGCCGTGACTGGCTGCTGCGCTGGGAGGCCGGCGCCGATCCACAGGATCCGCAGGCGATCCTGTGGCGGGCCATCGCCGAGGGGCGAGGCTACCGCGCGCGCCGCATCCAGGCCTACCTGGATCAGTTCGAAGGCGCCGGAAAACCGTTGCCACAGGGCCTTCCGCCGCGCCTTTCGGCGTTTGCCACCCTGAACATCTCCCCTGATGTGCTGCGGGTGATGGCCACCCAGGCACGCGTCGGCGAACTGCACTTCTACCTGCCTACGCCGGTGCAGGCCTATTGGGGAGACCTGCAGACGCTGGCGGAAAAGCTGCGCAGCGGGGCACCGGATCCGTTCGGCGAATCCGCAGGTGAGAACCGTCTGCTGGAAGCCTGGGGTGCAGCCGGGCGCGACTTCATGGCGGTACTCGGCAGCTACGAAGTCGTGCACCCCGCCGGCGAGATCGCCGCGTATGTCGATCCCGAAGAGGATGCCGGCCCCACGTTGGACGAGGGCGGATTGTCCGACAGCCTGCTGCACCGCCTGCAGCGCGACCTGTTCCATCGCCGCGGACTGCCCTCTGGTGCCCTCCGCCCCACGCTGCGGCTGGATGACCCCAGCCTGCAGGTGCATGCCTGCCACACCCGCCTGCGCGAACTGCAGGTGCTGCATGACCAGCTGCGCGGGCTGCTGCAGGATCCGCGATTCGATCCGCCCCTGCAGGCGCGCGACATCGCGGTGCTGGCGCCGGACATCGATCCCTACGTGCCCTATCTGGAAGCGGTGTTCGGCGGCCGCAGCGGCGGTGATGACCACATTCCCTATGCGCTGGCCGACACCAGTCCACTGGCCGGTGAACCGCTGGCTGATGTGTTCGTGCACCTGCTCGGCCTGCCCGTCGCGCGCTTCGGCTTGAACGAAGTGCTGGACCTGCTGGCCAGTGCGCCGTTGGCGGAAGCGGCCGGTCTGGACGCGGCAGCCTTTGATCGATTGCACGATTGGCTGCAGCTGGCCGGCGTGCGCTGGGGCCTGAACGCCGATCACCGGCGCCAGCACCAAGCACCGGCCGACGATGCCTTTACCTGGCAGTTCGCATTGGACCGCCTGTTGTTGGGGCACGCCAGTGGCAGCGAAGGCGACATCGCCGGCGTCGCGCCGTGGCCGGAACTGGAAGGCAGCGCGCTGGATGCGCTGGATCGGCTGATCCGACTGCTGCGCGTGCTGGCGGTGTACCAGCAACGGCTGGGTGAGCGTCTGCCGCCTGACCAGTGGCGACAGCGCCTGTTGGGCCTGCTGGATGCGGTGCTGCCTACGCCGCCTTCCTCGCCCAACAGCCAGCGCGCGCTGGAGCGGTTGCGCCGACTGATCAACCAGTTCGCCGAGGACGCGTCGAAGGCCGGATCTGATGCGGCGGTGCCGGCAGAGGTAATCCGTTCCCACTTCGCCGCGGCGCTGGCCGAGGCCGATACGCGTGCACCGCTGCTCACCGGTGGCATCAGTTTCGGCCGGATGGTGCCGATGCGCCTGCTGCCGTTCCGGGTGATCTGCATCCTGGGCCTGAACGATGGCGACTTCCCGCGCCGGGACCCTGCCGCCGGCCTCAATCAGCTGACCGCAGAGCTGGACTCGCCGCGCCGTCGCCCGGGCGATCGCTCACTGCGCGAAGACGATCGCTTCCTGTTCCTGCAGCTGTTCGCCGCCGCACAGGATGCGTTCTACCTGAGTTACCTGGGCGCTGATCCGCGCGATGGCACCGCGCGCGAACCGTCCGTGCTGGTCAGCGAGTTGATCGATGCGGCGATGAAGTACCACGTCGACCCCGTGGACGCCGGCAAAGGCTTCGTGGTGCGGCATGCGCTGCAGCCGTTCTCACCGGCGGCCTTCGGTGGCGGCGATCCACGCCGTTTCAGCTACCGGCGGCAATGGCATCCCGCCGCAGGGAGCGTGGGCGGTGCGCGCGCCGCGTTGCCACCGTGGTGCACGACGGCGCTGCCGGTCCTGGCGGGCGCCACGGACCGCTCCGAAGACACCCTGTCGCTGGACGAACTGCGCCGCTTTCTGATTGATCCGGCAGGCCAGTTCCTGGCGCTGTCACTGGGCCTGCGCCTGCCCGGTGACGTGGAAGAGACCGACGACATCGAACCCCTGGTGCTGGATGACCGCAGCCCCGCCGCCCGCAGCGTGCAACTGGCCGTCGTGCAGGCGACGTTGACCGAGGACGACGCACCGCTGTATCCGCGGCTGCGCGCACGTGCGCTGCTGCCGTCCGGGGCGCTGGGCGAGCGCGGCTTCGATGCCTTGCAGGCACAGACAAGACCCTATGCCGATGCCCTGCGTGCGTGGTTGCGCGCCGAGCCGTTGCAGAGCCGCCGCTACGACGTGCAGATCGATGGTGTGCGCCTGCACGGCCGTGTGCGAGACCGCCATCCGGATGGGCTGGTGCGCTTGCGTACCGGCAGCCTCAACGGACCGGCCGCCATCCGCCACGGCCTGGACTGGTTGCTCGCCAATGCGGCCGGCGACGCGCTGCCGCTGGTGCAGTTCCACGATGACGGGGAAGCGGGCATCGGGCCGCATGTGCAGCCGGCGCTCTCCGTGGCGCAGGCCAGCGACGCGCTGCGTGCGCTGCTCCGGCTGCGCCAGCGCGGCCTGCGCGAACCGCTGCGTTTCGGCCCGTACACCGGCTGGGCCATCCACACCGCCAGCGCGGAGAAGCAGCGCGCTGAAGGCGCCAAGCGCTGGCACGGATCGGACCGCAGCTGGGGCGAGTCACGCAGTGAAGCCCTGCAGCTGACGTTGCGCGGACAGGACCCGTTCGTCGACGACACCCACTATGCCGAGCTGCTGCACATCAGCCGGTTGATATTCACGGCGGTGCGCGAAGGCCGTGCGCTGGCCGATTTCCCGCAGGACGACACGGTATGAGCCACATCGCCACGCCCTTGCACGAAGACCCGTACCTGGCGCTGCCGCTGCAGGGCGTGCAGCTGATCGAGGCCAGCGCGGGTACCGGCAAGACGTTCACCCTGGCGACGCTGTTCACCCGTCTGGTGGTGGAGCAGGGTCTGCGCATCGGCCAGATCCTCGCCGTGACCTTCACCGATGCGGCAACGCAGGAGCTGCGCAAGCGTATCCGCGAGCGTCTGGCCCTGGCGGCGCAGCTGGTGGACAGCGCGCCGCAGGAGGGCGAATCGCCGGATGTGGCGTTGACCCGCTTCGTGCTGCAACGCCATCTGCAGGGCGGCCAGGAACGTGCCAGCGCCCTGCAGCGGCGGTTGCAGGTAGCGGCCGATGAAATCGACCTGGCGTCGATCTTCACCATCCACGGCTTCTGCACCCGCGTACTGCGCGAACATGCGCTGGAAAGCGGGCACACCTTCGACCCGCCCGAACTGCTGGCCAGCGAGCGGAGTCTGCTGGAAGAACTGGCGGCGGACCTGTGGCGCGTGCATGCCAGCGACCCGGCCGCGATCGATCCACTGACATGGCTCTGGAAAAGCCCCGATGCGCTGGCGTCGGATCTTCCCGCATTGTTGAAGTCGTTGCCCCTGCTGCCTGCGCCGGGCCCGATCGGATCGGATCCGATCGACGCGTTGCAGCAGGCCACCCGCGCGCTGGCGCAGGCCGTACGCGAGCACGGTGATGCCTTCTTCCAGGCCCTGTGCGACGCCGTCGATGCCAAGTGGTTGAACGGGGCGTCGTACAAGCTGACCTGGGTGCAGCCGGTCTGCAGCGCACTGCGCGAGTGGGCACTGCGCGGGGACGAAACCGCGCCGCTGGACAGCGAGCGGCTGCCGGCCATCCTGCCCGAGGCACTGGCCGCCAAGACCAACAAGGCGCATGCCGGCCGCGCACCGGTGTCGCCGTTGCAGGCGCCGCTGCAGGACTACCTGCATGCGCGCGATGCACGACAGGCGTGGCTGCGCCTGCAGGCCATCAACTTCCTGCACGCCGTACGCGAAGAGGCACGGCAGCGCCTGGCCACCCTGAAACAGGTGCGGCGGGTGCAGACCTACGACGACCTCATCGAGGGGGTCGCCGATGCACTGGACGGGCCGCACCGTCGCACCCTGGTGCGCCACCTGCGTGCGCAGTACCGCATTGCGCTGGTGGACGAGTTCCAGGATACCGATGATCGCCAATGGAGCATTTTCGACAGCGTGTTCGGCGACTCTGCGGAAAACCGCGATGATGACCTGCCACCTGCGCTGTTCCTGATCGGCGATCCGAAGCAGGCGATCTACGGCTTCCGTGGCGGTGATATCCACACCTATCTGAACGCCCGGCGCGAGGCGCAGGTCGCGCCGGCGCTGGACCGCAACTTCCGGTCGCGCCCGGCCGTGCTGCGCGCGCTGCAGACGTTGTACGCCAGCGCCGGCGCTGATGCGTTCCTGGACCCCGCCATCCAGTTCGAACCGGTAGCGGCCGGTGGCGTACGCCGCGACAACGACTACCTGCGCAACGGAGTCCCTGCCCCCGGGCTCACGCTGCGCGTGCTGCGCAACGAAGGAGGCAAGCCTTTCAACGCGGAGCCGTCGCGCGAGATGGCGTGCCGGGCCTGCGTCGCTGACATCCACCGCGTGTTGCTGGAGGCGCGCAGCGGCCTTGCCGTGTTGCGCGATCGACCCGTGGCGCCCGGCGACATCGCCGTGCTGGTGCGCTCGCACCGCGAAGCCACCCTGGTGCAGACGGGCCTGGCGGCCGTGGGCATCCCCGCCGTGGCGGCGGGCAAGCAGAGTCTGTTCGCCAGCGCCGAGGCGCAGGACCTGCGCGCGCTGCTGATGGCCCTGCTGCAGCCGGCCGATGAAGGGCGCCTGCGTGCGGCGCTGGCCACCGTGCTGCTGGGACAGGATGCGGCCGCCATCGCCAGCATGGAACGCGAGGGCGATGTGCAGCGCGGCTTCCAGTCGCAGCTGCTGCAGTGGCGCGAGCGCTGGACCCGTGGCGGGCCGTTCGCGGTCATCGCCGATGCGTGTGCTGGCCAGGCCGAGCGCTTGCTGGCGCTGATCGACGGCGAGCGACGACTGACCAATTACCTGCAGCTGGGCGAACTCCTGCAGGAAGCATCCGCGCAGGCGTTGGGCATGCATGGCCTGCTGGACTGGCTGCAGGGGCAGATGGCGCACGCCGACCAGAACGATGAGCAGCAGTTGCTGCGACTGGAGTCGGACGCGCGTCGTGTCCAGATCATCACCCTGCACAAGAGCAAGGGCCTGGAATATCCGTTGGTCTACCTGCCCTTCGTCGGCATCGAGGGCGGGGCGCCGAACACGGCCAGCCATTGCACCGTGCACGCTGACGATCGCCGGGAACTGCACTGGAAGCTGGACAAGGACGCGGCGTGGGACAGCGCAACGGCACTGCGTGACCAGGAGCAGCGTGCCGAAGATGCGCGACTGCTGTATGTCGGCCTGACCCGTGCAGAGCACGCCCTGTGGATTGCCGTGGGCGACCTGGCCGGCCTGCCGAAGACCCGCCTGGCGCCCATGCTGGCCGACGCGGCGGCGTTGGCGGCAGACCCGGATATCGTGGTCGATGACAGCGGCCCGCCGCTGCGCCCGCCGCAGCTTGCGCTGGAAAGCGAAGGGGCGTTGCCACCGGTTCGCCGCATCGACCGTCGCGTGCCGCATGACTGGTGGGTCTACAGCTTCACCCAGCTGGCCAACGCCGATGCAGGCCATGATGTGGACGCGGCAGCAACCGAAGTACCCGCACCGGCCGCCGACGAACCGGCGGGTCCGGAACTGCCGCTGGAGCCGGCGCTGCCTGCCGGTGCAGAGCCCGACGCGGTGCCGGTGGATCCCCGCTTCATGGGCAGCCGCTTCGGCAACGTGCTGCACGATGCGCTGGAGAACACCGACTTTGCGGCGTGGGGTCTCTGGCAGCCTGGCGAACCTGCACCGGAAGGGCAGGACGCGGTGCTGCGTAAGGCGCTGCGCGAAGAGGGCTACGCCGATACGGACCTGGACGAGGGCATCGCCGTGCTGACCCCGCTGGTCGGCCACACGCTCACCGTTGAATTGCCGGAAGGCGGTGCCCTGTACAGCCTGCCATCCGAGGAGCGCCGCGCCGAAATCGAGTTCCACTTCGCCATGCAGCCGACAGCCGTGCCCGCCCTGCTGCAGGTGCTGCATCGCTTCGGCATCGTGCCGGCCCGCCGCGGCTTCGGCCTGCGTCGCCAGCTGGAAGGGTTGATGACCGGCAAGATCGATCTGACCTACGTCCGCGACGGCCGCTGGTACGTGCTCGACTACAAGTCGAACCGCCTTCTCGGCTACGCACCGGCGTTGCTGCAGGTGGCCATGCAGCACAGCGAATACGATCTGCAGGCGCTGATCTATACCGTTGCGCTGCATCGCTGGCTGCGTTTCCGGCTGGGCAACCAGTATGACTACGCGCGCGACATGGGCGGTATCCGCTACCTGTTCTGTCGCGGCCTGGAGGTGCCGGGCCACGGTGTACACGCGGCGCGCTTCGACGTGGCACTGGTCGATGCGCTGGATGCGCTGTTTGCCGGGGGCGAAACCGCCCAGGCCGCGCTGGTGTCCCGCGTGCTGGGAGGCGTCGCATGAACCTGCTGACCGCATTGAAGCAGAGTGGCCAGCTGCGCACCTTGGACCATGCCCTGGCGCTCAGCCTGGGGCGTCTGCGTGCGGATACTCCGCAGGCGGTGCTGGTGGCCGCTGCGCTGGCCTCACTGGCGGTATCGCAGGGCCACGCCGGTTTCGATCCGGCGCAGCCACAGCGGCTGGTGGAAGGCGATTTCACCTGGCCCCTGGCGGCGGACTGGGCGGACCAGCTGCGCGCCTCGCCTTGGGTGGCCACGCCGGCCACGGCGGATGCGGTCAGTGATGACGCACCGCTGGTGCTGGAAAACGGGTTGCTGTATCTGCGCCGCTACCGCGAATACGAACGCACGCTGGCCGAGGGGCTGCAACGGATAGGGCGTTTCTCCCTGCCTGACGCAGGCCTTGAACCGCTCGCGCCGTTGTTCGCGCAGTTGTTTCCACACGCTGCAGAACGCGCGGACCAGCAGGCACGCGCGGCGGCGGTGACGCTGCGTCACCCCCTCGCTCTGGTGACCGGTGGCCCAGGCACGGGCAAGACCACCACCATCGCCCGCCTGCTGTTGCTGCTGATCGCGCAGGCGGCCCAGGCAGGCCGCGCCGTCCCCCGGATGGCATTGGCGGCCCCGACCGGGCGCGCCGCCGAGCGCATGGCGGAAAGCCTGCGGCTGGCGATGCAGCGGTTGCAGGGCGAGGGCATCGAGGCTGTGCTGTGCGAGGGCCTGCCCAGCAGTGGAACCACGCTGCACCGCCTGCTGGGGGTGATTCCGGATTCGCCGCGGTTCCGCCACCATGCGGACAATCCCCTGCCATTCGATGTGGTGGTGGTGGACGAGGCCTCCATGATCGACCTGCCGCTGATGGCCAAGCTGGTGGAGGCGATCAGCGAGGGCACGCGGCTGATCCTGCTGGGTGACCCGGACCAGCTTCCGTCGGTGGAGGCTGGCGATGTGCTCAGCGCCATCCTGCGTGCCAGCGGCGACGGGCAGGGCACGCGTGCCGATGACGCACGCGCGCTGAAGCCGCTGCTGGCACCGGCATCGTTGCTGCCCGAGGCGCCACCCAGCGCCTTCGCCGGCCGCCGGGTGCAGCTGCAGCGGGGCTACCGGCAGACAGCCACCCTGGACCTTGCGCCGTTGGCTACCGCGGTGCGTCGCGGTGACAGCGACGGCGCGCTGCGCTTGTTGCGGGATCAGTCACTGGCAGGCGTCGGCTTCCACGAAGATGTGCTGGACCCGTTGTCGGTGCAGCGCGAGCATCTGCTCGGGCACTGGCAGGCCTTGGGCGAGACGGCAGATCCCGCGCAGGCACTGGCGCAGGCGAGCCGCCTGCGCGTGCTGACGGCACTGCGCGAGGGCCCGCAGGGCGCGCGCGGCCTGAACCATCGCATTGAAACGCTGCTGGCCGGTGCCAATGCAGGCTACTTCCACGGCAGATTGCTGCTGGTGACTGAAAACAGCTACCGCCATCGTCTGTTCAACGGTGATATCGGCATCTGCCTGCGCGACGCAACGGGCGCGATCGTGGCCTGGTTTGCAGGCGATGACCTGGCCCAGCCGCGTGCATTCCACCCGGCCGCATTGCCTGCCCATGAAAGTGCGTTCGCAATGACCGTGCACAAGGCGCAGGGCTCGGAATTCGACGAAGTGTGGCTGCAGCTTCCGCGGCACGATGCACGCGTACTGTCGCGGGAACTGGTCTACACCGGGCTGACCCGCGCGCGGCAGCGGTTGCACCTGGCCGGTCCGGCCGATGTGCTGGAAAAAGCCCTGCACCGCCACGCCAGCCGGATGTCCGGGCTGGCGTGGCGCCTGGGCGCCGAACCGGTGCAGGCCTCGCTGTTCGGCTGATGCCGGACAGCAGCGTCGGTACAACCCACCCTGGTAGAGCCACCGCCCTGGTAGAGCCGACTTCAGTCGGCTGACGTCCTCCGCAGCCGACTGAAGTCGGCTCTACCAAAGCAGCCAAACCAAAGCAGCCAAGCCAAAGCGGTCAAACCAAAGCGGTCAAACCAAAGCGGTCAAACCACGGTGCTCCACCCGCTTACTCCAGCACCAGCACCGTGCCGTCCGGGTACACGATCGCCGCTTCATCACTGCTCGCATCGAAGAAGCCCAGGCCGTGCTGGTGTGCCAGCACCTGGAACATTTCATGCGCGCGCTCGGCGACGGCGTCGTCGAAGGAGCCATAGATCACGCTCGCGGCGATGCTGTAATCGGTCACTTCATCGCGGTCGTCCTCATCGTCGGACAGCGGGCCGCTCATCGGCGGGAAATGCTCGGCCATTTCGGCAAACCAGGCCTGCAGAGCCGGGGTGGTGACCTTGGGATCATCGTGGTCATGATCTTCGTTCCAGTCGGTCTGCTTCTCGTACCAAGCGATGAAGGCAGCCGCTTCGCGCGGTGCCACGGCGGGGTCGAACACCATCATGTCGTAGCTCATCGGATCTTCCTGTTGACGTTGCGCAGCAAGCGCGGACGCGCAGGGTAGCGCGACCGTGCTTGCGGGGGGATGACTACCGTCGGAAAAGGACCGGCGGGTTACGAAGCAGGAAGCGCGGCGCTGCCTTCGCGCGCCGGCAGGTCTGCGGGGAACAGCGCGAAGCGCAGGCCGACCAGCCCCATCAGGGCTTCATCGCGGGCCTTGCCGGCCGCCACGCTGCCCACCCGCGCCAGCGAGGCGTCCAGCCGCTCGCGCAGCGCAGCCTCGCCCGGTACCGGCCGACGGGCGGCAACCTGGCGGCGGTAGTGCGTCGCGATGTCGGCCAGGATGTGCTCCACCGCCTCCCGGCTGCGCTCGGGCAGGTCCAGCCGGGCGCGCCGCAGCTGCAGGATGTTCAGCCCCACGCGGGCCTCGGTCAGCATGTCCACCGAGGCGATGTCGCTGCCCTCCGGCGTGGCGGCCAGCCGGGGTGCCAGCAAGCCCAGCAGGTCCAGCATGCGCGCAGCGAAGCGTTCGCGGTCCTGCTGGCCACGTCCTTCGGCGGCTTCGGCCAGCGTGCCCCAGCCCTGGCGTACCAAGCGCCGCGCGCTCCACTCGGCGCCCACCGAGCGGAACAACCGGGTCATCACCACCGCGAACCCGATGCCGATGAACATGGCCACGGCCGAGTTCACGAAGCCCTGGATGTTGCCGCTGTACGTGTTCTGCACGCTGAGCAGGGCCACCAGGTTCACCGTCAACGGCAGGGCGAACAGCATCGTCTTCGGGTTGTGCAGCAGCAGGCCCAGCGGCAGGAACACCACGGCCAGCAGCAGCACCAGCAGGCCGAAATCGTGCACCGCCGGAAAGATGCCGAACTGGTAGATGCCGGCCACGATGCTCGCCACGACCGCCCATATCAGAAAAGACATCATGCTCGGTGCGGGATCGTCCTGTGCGGCGAAGAACGCCGCGGCCACGGCGGCCATCATCGCGCCATTGCCACCTCCTTCCCAACCGAGCCCGATCCACAGCACGCAGTAGCTCATCAGCGCGATACCGGCACTGAGCGCGGAAAACAGCGCCATGCCGTAGTCCACGTGGCGGGCGTCGGTCACCGCGCGCGCGCGGATGCGGTAACGCGGCGTCTCGCGCGGCGCCGTGCCGTGCTCGATGGCTTGGTGCAGCATGCGGCAGTCCTGCCACAGGTCCACCAGCTCCTCCAGGCGCAGCAACAGGGTGGCCAGCTGCAGGCGCTGCAGGTCAGCGTCCACCTGCGGTTTCAATGCGCTGATGCGTGCCCGCAGCGACGTGTACAGGCCAGCGGCAGCGGTGGCATCGTCAGCCACCAGCCATTCGCGGGTGTCGTCCACCACGGACTGCAGATCCTCAGGCAGCGCCTTGTCGTTACCACGCAGCGCGTCCAGCCGATCTGCAATCGAAGACAGCACGGGCAGCAACAGCAGCATGCGTTCGCGCAGGCGGGCCATCGACACGGCCGCGCCGGCATGGCGTGGATCATCGCGGCGCAGGAACTCGATCAGCGCCTCGAACTGCACCAGGTCAGCGGCAAGCCGGTTGCGTGGTGCGTGCGCGCGGCCACCTTCCAGGATCTGCCGACACCATTGCGCCGCGTCGTCCATCCAGCGACTGATGCGGCCACTCAGCATCGGCCGCACCGAGGCCGGGAACACCAGTGCAGCGAACAACAGCGCCACGACCGTGCCGAGGATGATCTCTTCGCTGCGCGCCACCACGGTGTCGAAGATCATCTCCGGCGAGGTGACCGCAGGAAAGCCGATGAAGGCGGTGGTGTAGCCGGCCAGCAGGAAGGCGTAGCCCCGCGGGCCGCGGTTCAACAGCGCCAGGAACAGGCAGCCGGCCAGCCACAGCGACATCGCCGCACTGAGCAGCAGCGGGGTTTCCACCAGATGGGGCAGCATGATCAGCGTGGCCACGCCGGCCAGCAGCGTACCCAGTATCCGGTACAAGCCTTTGGCCCGCGTGGGGCCCAGCAGCGGCTGGCTGACGATGTACACCGTGGCCATCGCCCAGTACGGCCGCGACAGGTTGCCAGCCAGCCCGATGTACAGCGCCGTGATCGACGCCAGGAAGGTCTTGATCGAGAACAGCCAGCCTTGGCGGTCCAGCAGCACGGACATCGCGTCTACCTCGCCGCTGTCGGTGCGGCGGCGGGCGCGGCATCGGCGCCGGCATCCCAGCCACCGCCCAAGGCGAGGAACAGATGGATCTGGTCACGCGATACCTGTGCCTGCGCCTCGGCCAGCGTGGCGTCGGCGGTGGCCAGGCTGCGGTCGGCGTCCAGGCTGGACAGGTACGGCGTGCGGCCCCCCTGGTACAACCGGCGGTTCTGCGCGGCGGCCAGCGTGGCCTGCTGCTGCGCCACCTGCAGCGACTGCAGCCGACGCAGATCCTGCGCATAGCGATCCAGCGCGGTCTGTGTTTCGCGCAACGCCTGCAGCACGGTGTGGTCGAACTCGGCCAGCGCGGCGTCAGCGCCGGCTTCGGTGGCATGGATGCGGGCCCGTGTACCGGAAGAGGGCAGGGTCCACGAGATCAGTGGGCCGAACGACCACTGCTGGGTGAGCGGCTCGCCGAAGTCGGCCAGCAGGCCAGCGGCACCGACCGATGCGCCCAGGCGGATATCTGGATACAGCGCGGCAGTCGCCACGCCGATGCGCGCGGTCGCGGCGGCCAGCTTGCGCTCGGCCTGGCGCACATCGGGACGGCGCGCCAGCAACGCGCGGCCATCGCCGACCGGCAGGGGCTGCTGCAGTGCTGGCGCATGGGCGCAATCCAGCACGCCTGGCGGCAATTGCCCCGGGGTCTGCCCCAACAGCGCCGCCAGCGAATACGCCGCCGCTTGGCGCTTGGCCTGCAGCGGCGGCAGCGCGGCTTCCAGCAGCGCCACCTGGGCATTCGCGCGCGCCAGCTCCGGGGCGGTACCGCGACCGGCGGCGATCAGGCGCTCGGTGACCTCCCGGCCGCGCTGCTGCAGTTGCAGGGAATGCGCGGCCACCTGCAGCTCATGATTGGCGTGGCAGATATCCAGGTAGTTGTCGGCGACCTCGGCCACCACGGTGATACGGGCAATATCGCGCGCTGCGGCGACCGACTGTTCGTCCGCGCGCGCCGCTTCCGCGCCACGCCTGAGCTTGCCGAACAGATCGAATTGATAGCTCACCGCGAACTTGCCGTCGGCCAGGTTGATCGGCGGCAGCTCGTGCTCCAGCAGGAACGATTCGGCAGACAGCTGGGCCCGGCTGACACCGGCTTCTGCTTCGTACTCGAATCCCCCTGCATCCATCGCCTGCTCGTACAGGGCAGCGGCGCGCCGCAGATGCGCGTCGGCGGCCTTCAGTTCGACGTTGTCCCGCAGCGCCTGTTCAACCAAGCCGTCCAGCGTGGGGTCCTGATACAACGACCACCAGCGCGAGGGCAGGTCGGCACTCGCGGCAATCTCGGGGTTGCCGGTATCGATGAAGGCGTCGTTGGCCTGCGGCCGATGGAAGGCCGATGCCTCGGGCACGGCGTAATCCGGGCCCAGCGTGCGGCACGCCGCCAGGCCGGTCAGCGCGACGACCAGCGCCACGCGGCGCAGCGTATGCACCATCGCGCTCACAGCGCGGCCCGCGCCGGCACCGTGGCAGCGGTGTCCTTCGTGTGGCCCTTCACGTTGACGGTCACCGTGGCAGTGCGGCCGGAAATCAGCTGCACGCCATCGGGTACGGCATCGATTCGGATGCGTACCGGAATACGCTGGGCCAGACGCACCCAGTCGAAGGCCGGGGTCACGTTCGGCAACAGGCTGTTTCCCGCCGTGCGGTACCGGTCTTCGATGCCGGCGGCGATGCTCTCGACATGGCCGACCAGCGCCACGTTTTCACCCATCAGCCGGATATCCACAGACTGGCCGGGGGCTACGCCGCGCAGCCGCGTCTCTTCGAAATAGCCATCCACGCGGAACGAGGTGGTGTCCAGCAGGGCCAGCACCGGCTTGCCGGCCGTTACGTAGTCGCCGACGCGCACGGTGCGGTCATTGATCTGGCCATCGGCCGGCGCCCGCACTTCGGTCCGCGCAAGATTGAGCTCGGCCAGGTCCACTGCTGCCTGCGCCGTGGCCAGCGCGGCCTGTGCAGCCTGCAGCTTGGCCCGGCGCACTTCGGCATCTTCGCCGGCGACCAGATCCTGCAGGCTGCGGTCGCGGGCGATCTCCCGGCGCAGCTGCGCCACCGCGGCCTGGCGTTCGGCCAATGACGCCCGCGCCAACTCCACGGCGATGCGATAACGCGCCCGGTCCACCACGAACAGCAGCGCGCCTTTCTTCACTGCCTGGTTGTCGGCCACGTCCACCGCTTCAACCAGTCCGGATACATCCGGGGCCACCTGCACGACGTCCGCGCCGATATGCGCATCGCGGGTCCACGGCTCGTCCATGTAGTAGACCCACAGTTGCCGCAGCACCAGCAGCGCGACGATCACGGCCAGCACGGTCAGCACCGGCGGCAGGGCTTTCTTGACGATCTTGTTCACGATTGCATCCAACGCAGGAGGTGGAACAACCCGCCCAGCACGATGCCGTACAGGGCCAGGTTGAAGAGGGCGGGGTGCCAGACGAGCCGATAGGCGCCACTGCGCTGCAGCAGCACGCGCAGGCCGCTGTTGAGCACATAGGCCACCAGCATCAGCCCGAGCAGGGTCGGGACAAACACGCCATGGAGACTGAATTCACCGGGCATCGGCAGGGATCTGGCTTCTAGACGGGGGGAGGGACATCAACAGCAACGGGCGAAAGCCACTGGCGTCTGCACGGCAGCGGCGTCGCCCGGGAGTGCAGCGCTTACGTAATGCGATCGACGGCGGCGGCCAGCACGTGCCACACCTTCAACACCGCGCGCAGTTCTTCCATGGACAGCTCGCCGAACACGTCCTGGCGCAGCCCGATCAGCTTCTCTTCCAGCTCGCTGACCAGCGCTTGGCCGGCATCGGTCAGCCACAGCAGGTTGGCGCGACGGTCGCTGGCATCGCATTCACGGCGCACCAGCCCGCTGGCCGACAGCTTGTCCAGCAGGCGCACCAGCGAGGGGCCTTCCAGGCCCAACTGCTGGGCCAGGGTGACCTGGCGGATGCCACCGCCCGAGCGGCCGATCATCAGCAGCGGCATGGTGCAGGCGGTGGAAATGCCATAGCTGCCCAGCGTGCCATCGGCCAAGCGCTGCCATTGCCGCCCTGACTGAAGCAGGCCGGAGCTGAGCTGCATCTGCAGCCGGGTACGTTCGTCGAGGGAATCATTCATGGCAGATAGATAGGATACTACTAATTTCATGCCTATCAATAGGACAGGGCCGCTTTCTGTTCATGCCACCGCTTTCTTCCTGCATGAAAAGCAACGGGATCCCGGACGATCCGCCTTCCGGTCGGCTACCATGCTCGCCCCATCCGGGAAGCCGTCCGCAATGAGCAACGACAAGAATTCCAAGGCGCCGCAAGGCGATGTCAGCCAGACGCAGGCCGAAGAGGCCGTGCGCACCCTGCTGCGCTGGGCCGGTGAAGACCCGACCCGTGAAGGCCTGCTGGACACCCCGCGACGGGTGGCCGAAGCCTATGGCGACTGGTTCAGTGGCTACCGCGATGATCCGCGCGCCTACATGGAGCGGACCTTCGAAGAGGTCGCCGGCTACGACGAGCTGATCGTGCTGCGCGACATCGAATATGAAAGCCACTGCGAGCACCACATGGCGCCGATCATCGGTCGGGTGCACGTCGGCTACCTGCCGGCAGGCAAAGTGGTGGGCATCAGCAAGCTGGCACGCGTGGTGGAAGCCTACGCGCGCCGCTTCCAGGTGCAGGAAAAGATGACCGCGCAGATCGCCCAGTGCATCCAGGACGTGCTGCAGCCGATCGGTGTCGGCGTCGTCGTGGAAGGCGCGCACGAGTGCATGACCACCCGCGGCATCCACAAACGGGGCGTCAGCATGGTCACCTCGAAGATGCTGGGCAGCTTCCGCGAAGATGCCCGCACCCGCGCCGAGTTCCTGCGCTTCATCGAAGTCGGCGGCAAGCGCTGAGCAGGTCGCCGGCCCGGTGCCTGCCGTCACGGCGGGCACCGTTCCAGCTGCACACCTGGCTGCCGCTGACCGTCTTTCCGGATCCTCCTGCTGCATGAAGCACCGCGATCGCATCATCCGTTACCGTCACCTGCGCGAGCAGCCACAGTGGAAGCTGCTGGCCGCCGCCCACGCCCCGGAGATCATCGGCCTGTTGCAGGCCCTGCTGATGGACGGTGAGCGCACATTGCCGGCCGCCGTCCTGCACGAGCGGCTGCAGCGTGCGCTGGATCAGCTCAATGGCGAAGAATTGTCCCGTGAGCTGCCGCGCACCGCGCAGGCGTACGTGGCGCACTGGCTCGCCCAGGGCTGGCTGGAGCGCCGCTTGCCCGAAGGCGCCGACCAGGAACAGTACGAACTGTCCACCCAGGCCCTGCAGGCGATCCGCTTTGCCGACAGCCTGGAGCAGAGCCGCGTCGCCGCCACTGAAAGCCGCCTGGCGCTGGTGATCAACCAGTTGTCCCAGTTGGCCGCGCAGACTGAAGCCGATCCCGATGCGCGGTTGTCCGCGCTGCGCGACGAACGCGATCGCATCGACGCGGAAATCGCGCGGGTCGGCGAGGGCCGTGTCGCTGCGCTGGACGGCAAGCGCGCGCTGGAGCGGGCCCGCCAGATCATCGGCCTGGCCGACGAACTGACTGAAGATTTCCGCCGCGTCCGCGATGACTTCGAGCGCCTGAACCGCGAGTTCCGCGAGCGCATCATCGACGACGAGGGTGAGCGTGGCGACGTGCTGTCCAAGCTGTTCGAGGGCGTGGATGTGATCGGTGACAGTGACGCCGGGCGCAGCTTCCAGGCCTTCTGGCGACTGCTGAACGACGCAGAGCAGAGTGCGCAGCTCGACGCCGCCCTGGAGAGCGTGCTTGCGCGTGGCTTCGCGCGGCGGCTGGACCGCCAGGAACGTGCCTTCCTGCGCGGGTTCACCGGCACCATGCTCGAGCGCGGTGGCCAGGTGCACGACGTGCTGCAGCACTTCGCGCGCAGCCTGCGCGGGTTCGTGCAGAGCCGCGGCTACCTGGAGCAGCGCCGCCTCAACCAGTTGCTCAAGCAGGCCCAGGGTGAGGCGCTGGCGCTGCGCGATGAATTCCCCGCACAGCGCGCCATCGGCCGCGACCTGCAGCTGACCACCACCCGCCTGCGTTCGTGGTCGCAGTGGAAGCTGCACGATCCGCGCAGCGCGCAGGTCGATGGCAGCGTGCAACGCAACGACATCGCGGCGATCAGCCTGGAAAGCGTCGGCGACCTGGTAGCTTCCTCGGAAATCGACTTCCGCACCCTGCGCCGCGACCTGCACGACCTGCTGGGCATGCAGCCGCAGCTGAGTATTGCCCAGGCCCTGTCTCAGCGCGAAGCGCCGCAGGGGCTGGGCAGCGTCATCGGTTACCTGTCGCTGGGTACGCGCTTCGGCCGCGTCGTCGAGGGCGAGCAGGAGCTCGCGCACTGGCGCGGTGGGGACGGTCACTGGCGGCGCGCCCGCATCCCGCTGGTTTGGTTCACCCAGGAGAAACGCCATGAGCTGGAATGAAGATCCGATCAACACCGCAGGCCTGGGGCGGGACGAAGAACCGCACGACGCCGAGCCGGTGGTGGTGACTCCGCTGCCGCGCCGTGGCAACGACGTGCTGTATCTGGGCGACACCGGCCGTCTGCCGGTGGATGCGCGCCGCGCGCTGTGCCAGCTGCTGATCGGGCCGAGCATCGACCAGCAGCGCCACGCCAAGTTGTGGCCGGCGCTGCTGCGCAACGAAGCCGCCCTGCGCACCGCGTTGGCCGACCTGTTCCTGGAGCTGGTGCTTGACCGCGAAAGCGGCGTCGCCTTCACCCGCCAGGCCGATACCGAAGATCTGGATACGCCGGTCCTGCTGCGCACCTCGCCGCTGACCTTCATCGACTCGGTGCTGCTGCTGTACCTGCGCCAGCAGCTGGGTGAGGCCGATGCGCGCGGCAATCGCGCGGTCGTCGCCGACGCCGAGATGGCCGAAGCGCTGGCGGTCTACGAGAAGAACCTGTCCACCGACCGCGCCGGCTTCAACCGCCGCGTCGCCAGTGCCGTGCAGAAGATGAAAGACAACCACATCCTGACCCGCCTTGCCGGCCAGGAAGACCGCCACGAAGTGTCACCGGCCTTGAAGCTGCTGTTCTCGGCCGAGGACGTTTCGGCGTTGTCGGCGGTGTACCGCCAGCTGCGCGAGACCCCGGCCGCCGAAGCCTGAACCACGGAAGCACGCCATGGCCATTTCCAAGCACACCCCCGCCCTGTTCAACGAAGGCCAGCCCGACGCGCGCCAGCAGCAGTTCCGCATGCGCCGCCTGCAGGTGCACAACTGGGGCACCTTCAACGGCCTCACCGAAGTGCCGATCGCCGAGCGCGGTTTCCTGTTCGTCGGCCGTTCCGGCTCGGGCAAGTCCACCCTGCTCGACGCGATGTCGGCACTGTTGGTGCCGCCGGCGATCGTCGACTTCAACGCGGCGGCGCGCGAAGCCGAACGCAGTGGCCGCGACCGCAACCTGGTGTCGTACGTGCGCGGCGCATGGGCCGACCAGCAGGACCGCGGCACCGGTGAGATCGCCACCCAATACCTGCGCAAGGGCGCTACCTGGACGGCCGTGGTGCTGGAGTATCGCAGTGGCGATGGCCGCGTGGTCAGCCTGGTGCGCCTGTTCTGGATCGCCGGCAACGGCACCACGGCCGCCGATGTGCGCAAGCACTACATGGTGGCCGAACGTCCGTTCGACGTCGCCAAGGATCTGGGCGGCTTCGACCTGGACCTGCGCAAGCTGAAGCAGAAGCTCGCCGACGTGCATCACTTCGACAGCTTCGCCGCCTATGCCGAGCGTTTCCGCCACCTGCTGGGCATCGACAACGAGATGGCCCTGCGCTTGCTGCACAAGACCCAGTCAGCGAAGAACCTGGGTGACCTCAACGTCTTCCTGCGCGACTTCATGCTGGACACGCCGAAGACCTTCGACGCGGCCGAGCGGCTGGTCAACGACTTCGCCGAACTGGACGGCGCGCACCAAGCCGTGGTCACCGCCCGTCGCCAGGTCGAAACCCTGTCGCCGGCGCGCGCGCATTACAACGAACTGAAGGCCATGAACCGTCGGCGTGCCGACGATGAGACGCTCAAGCTGGGCATCGACAGCTTCCGTGAGACCCGTCGGCAACAGCTGATCGACGCGCGTCTGCGCGAGCTGGATACCCGTGACCGCGGCCTGCTGGGTGAGGAATCGCAGCGGCGCGCAGCGCTGGACAACCACCAGGCCAAACTCGGAGAGCTGGAACTGCAGCGCCGCCAGCAAGGTGGCGAACGCATCGAGGAGCTGGAACGCGAGCAGGGGCGTGCGGAGGCCGAGCGTGACCGTCGCGATGCGAAGCTGGCCCAGGCCCGCGAGGCGGCAGCGCAGTTGCAGAAAGCCCTGCCCGACGATGCCCACGGCTTTGCCGAGCTGGTCGAGCACGCATCGAACGAGCTGCTGGACCGCAAGCGCGCCTCATCGGCGCTGGACGATGCGATCAGCGAACGGCTGGGGGGGCGGCGCGATGACGAGCGTCGCTTCGGCGATGTGCGTGCCGAACTTGATGCCATGCAGCGCAACACCTCCAGCATTCCTGCGCCGCTGCAGAAACTGCGTGCGCGACTGGTCGAAGAGACCGGGTTGCCGGAAGCGGCGTTGCCCTTCGTGGGCGAACTGATCCAGGTAGGGCAGGACGACCTCGCCTGGCAGGGCGCGATCGAGCGCGTCCTGTTCGGTTTCGCGCAGTCGCTGCTGGTCGATGACAAGCATTACAACGAAGTCGCCGACTGGGTGAACCGTACCCACCTCGGCATGCGCTTCACCTATTACCGCGTGCGCCGCAACGACGAGGCGTTTGCCCGCGATCCGTCGCCGCGCTCGCTGCTGCACAAGCTGGAGCTGCGCGACCACGTCTTCGAAGGCTGGCTGCGCCGCGAGTTGGGCAAGCGCTTCGACTACGAGTGCGTGGATGCCCGTCAGCTGCGCAACGTGGAACGCGGCATCACCCGCGAAGGCCAGGTCAAGCACCCGGGCGACCGCTTCGAGAAGGATGACCGCAGCGCCGTCACCGACCGCCGCCGCTGGCTGCTGGGCTTCAACAACCGCGACAAGCTGGCGGTGTTCGAGAAGGAAGCGCAGGAGCTTGCCCTGCGCATCGCGGGCTGCGACGAGGACGTCGCCCGCCTGCGTGCGCAGCGCGACCTCGACAACGATCGCCGCCTGGCGTGCCACCAACTGGTGGGCATGAGCTGGAACGAGATCGACATCGCGACCCCGCAGCAGCGCCTGGCCGACATCGAAGCCACCCTGCGCGACCTGCGTGAAGGCAATGCCGATCTGGAAAAGCTGGCCCGCCAGATCGACGCCGCGCGCGCGGATATCGAACAGTCACGCCGCACCTACGAAGACACCCGGGTGGAGCGCGGCCAACTGGTCAAGGAGCGCGACCGGCTGGACCGGGCCCGCCAGCAGAGTCGCGCCTTGATACTGCCCGCCTTGGGCAGCACACAGGAAGCCGGCCTGCAGGCACGGCTGGATGCACTGGGCCCACTGAGCCTGGAGACGCTCGAGGCGCACATGCGCCAGGTCAGCAATTCACTCAACGAAGCGCTGTCGTCATCGCAGCAGGACGTCAACCGCGTGGAGAACCAGCTGCTCGGCTGCTTCCGCCGCTTCGTGCAGGGCTGGCCGGAGGAATCCGGTGACTTCACGGTGTCGGTGGCGTCGGCAGACGATTTCCTCGCACGTCTGGAGCGGCTGGAGCGCGACGGCCTGCCGCAGCATGAGGAACGCTTCTTCGATCTGCTGCAGAACCAGAGCAAGAACAATCTGCTTGCGCTGCAGCGACACAGTGCCGAAGCCCGCAAGTCGATCGGCCAGCGTCTGGACGAGGTCAACGCCAGCCTGGAACAGGTGCCGTTCAACCGCGGGACCTTGCTGACCATCGAACTCAGCGACCGTCGCCTGCCGGAAGTGCTGGAGTTCCATCATCAGCTGCGTGAGGTGTTGACCCAGCAGCAGACCGAACAGCGCGAGCTGGCCGAAGCCCAGTTCGCCGTGCTGCGCGTGCTGGTCAACCGCCTGGGTTCGCAGGAAGGTGAGGACAAGCGCTGGCGCGAGCTGGTGCTGGATGTGCGCATGCACGTCGAGTTCATCGGTGTGGAACTGGATGCGGCGACGCGCCAGCAGGTCGAGATCTATCGCAGCGGTGCCGGCAAGTCCGGCGGTCAGCGGCAGAAGCTGGCCACCACCTGCCTGGCGGCGGCCCTGCGTTACCAGCTGGGTGGCGCCGATGGGCAATTGCCCAGCTATGCCGCGGTGGTGCTCGACGAGGCCTTCGACAAGGCCGACAACGAGTTCACCGCACTGGCAATGAACATCTTCGACAACTTCGGCTTCCAGATGGTGGTGGCCACGCCGCTGAAATCAGTGATGACGCTGGAGCCCTTCATCGGCGGCGCCTGCTTCGTCGAGATCAGCGGCCGCCACGACTCCGGCGTGCTGCTGATCGAGTACGACGAAGACGGCAAGCGCCTGAAGTTGCCCGAACGCAGTCGCCAGCAGGCCAGCGAACCGGAACCCGCCTGAGCCACAGGCCGCGCTGCATGACGCCCAGGTAGAGCCGACTTCAGTCGGCTGCTCTTGGTCACGCGCCCCGACCGACCTCGCGGCCCCTGACACAGGCCGCGCTGCGCGCTCGCCGAGCACGGCTCGGCGCTACCGGCTCGTCGTCCACGATGCTCCTCGTCTGCGAGGCATGACGCCCAGGTAGAGCCGACTTCAGTCGGCTGCTCTTGGCCATGCCCCCGACCGACTTCGCGGCCGCCGACACAGACCGCGCTGCGCGCTCGCCGAGCACGGCTCGGTGCTACCGAGGTCGGCTTACCTCGACGGGATCAGGCGAACGTATCCCAGCCCATCCGCGCGATCAGCACCACCACCAGTCCCACGAACAGCTTGCGGATCAACGGCGTCCCGCCGCGCAACGCCAGCCGTGTTCCCACCACCGATCCCACGATGTTCGCCACCGCCATCGGCAGGGCGAAGATCAGCAGCACGTTACCGGTGGGGACGAAGAAAGACAGCGCGGCCACGTTGGTCGACACGTTGACCACCTTGGATGCCGCAGACGCGCGCAGGAAATCCAGCCCGAAGAAGCGCACGAACAGGAAAATCAGAAAGCTGCCGGTGCCGGGTCCGAAGAACCCGTCGTAGAAGCCGATCGCCGCGCCGATCGCCAACGCGATCCACAGTTCGCGACGCCCCACGTCACGGGGTCGGTGCAGCGCGCCGAAATCCTTCTTCCACAGCGTATAGCCCAGCATGGCGATCAACAGCACCAGCACCAGCGGTCGCACGGCGTCCTTCGGCAGCAGGCTGACCGCCGTCGCTCCCAGGAACGAAAACACGAAGGCCGTCGCCGCCGCGAACAGGACCGGGCGCCACGGAAAGCGCACATTGCGCGCATAGCGCCACGCTGCGGCGCCCGTACCAAAGGCCGAACTGAATTTGTTGGTACCGAACAGCATCGCCGGCGTGTGCTGCGGCAGTACCGTGAACAAGCCCGGCAACTGCACCAGGCCGCCGCCACCGACGGCTGCATCCACCAGGCCGGCGATGAACGCGATGGCCACCAGCCACCAGAGCTCGGGGGGGATCAGTTCCAGCACGGGTCACAGCCTGCAGAGCGGGGCGACAGGATACGCCCACTGCCCCGTGTCCAGCAGCGCGGCCGCAGCCCGGCCGTGCAAAAATAGCGAAATGAACCAGAATACGCCCGCCACCTGCCCCTGCGACCTCGGCAAGGCCTACCCGGACTGCTGCGGCCGCTATCACGCCGGCACGCCCGCCCCGGATGCCGCCAGCCTGATGCGTTCGCGCTACAGCGCCTATGTGTTGCAGCGGGCGGACTACCTGTTGGACAGCTGGGCAACGGATACGCGCCCGACCGGGTTGTCGGTTCAGGATGAACCCGGCCAGCGAACCCAATGGCTGGGCCTGACCGTGCATGCGCACACCCACGAGGGGGACACCGCCCAGGTGCGTTTCACCGCACGCTATCGGATAGGCGGCGGCAGCGCGGTAAAGATGACCGAGCACAGCCGCTTCCTCCGCCGCGACGGACGTTGGTTCTACCTCGACGCGATCTGATGGGCTCCACACCGCGGCCGACACCCTGACGAAACGAGCCGATGACGTCATCCTCACCCCGGCTCCCCGAAGCTTGCGGGGGTGAACAGATCGCTCGCTACCGTCCCCTCCGCCTCGTCCCGCCACGCCCTGCTGGCAGACCATTTCGCCCACGTGCGCCAACGCAGCCTCGCCCTGGCCGCGCCGCTGAGCGCCGAGGATGCGATGGTGCAGAGCATGGCCGATGCCAGCCCGACCAAGTGGCATCTTGCCCACACCACGTGGTTCTTCGAACGCTTCGTGCTCGGTACGCAGCCCGGCTACCAGCCGCTGCAGCCGGAATGGCATTTCCTGTTCAACAGTTACTACGAGACCATCGGCCCGGCGCATGCGCGGCCGCAGCGCGGCCTTCTGTCGCGGCCCAGTCTCGACCAGGTGGGCCGATACCGCGCGCATATCGACGAGCAGGTGCTCAACCTGCTGCGCCGCGAAGTCCTGGACGACGAAACGCTGGATCATCTGCAGCTGGGGCTGCAGCACGAGCAGCAGCACCAGGAGTTGCTGCTGACCGATATCAAGCACGCGCTGTGGAGCAATCCGCTGCAGCCGGCATATCGCGAGGACCTGGCGGTAACCACCGGCAGCCTGCAGCCGTTGCAGTGGATCGAGAGCCCAGAGCGCATTGCGTGGATCGGCGCACCGGCGTGGCCGGACAACGCTGCATTCGCGTATGACAATGAGTCGCCCCCCCATCGCGTCATCGTGCCCGCCCACGCGTTGGCCAGCCGGCCGGTCAACAACGCGGAGTTCGCTGCGTTCATTGCCGACGGTGGCTACCGTCAGGTCCAGCTCTGGATGAGCGAGGGGTGGACCTTGAGCCAGGCCGAAGGCTGGCAGCATCCGCTGTACTGGGATGACGCGCTGGAGCGCGAGTACACGCTGGGCGGCTGGCGCGCACTGGATCCGAATGCCCCGGTGTGCCATATCAGTTACTACGAGGCTGACGCCTACGCGCGGTGGGCCGGTGCACGTCTGCCCACCGAGTTCGAATGGGAAGCGGCGGCGCCTGAGCAGGCGACGGACGGGCATTTCGCTGACGATGACCGTCTGCATCCCAGTGCGGCCGCCTCGCCTGACCGCGGGCTGCAGCAGATGCACGGGGACGTGTGGGAATGGACCAGCAGTGCGTACGGCCCCTATCCGGGCTTCCGGACCTTCCCTGGCAGCCTGGGCGAGTACAACGGCAAGTTCATGTCCGGCCAGTGGATCCTGCGCGGCGGCTCCTGCGCCACGCCCCGGGGCCACGTCCGCGCCAGTTACCGCAATTTCTTCAATCCTTCCGCGCGCTGGCAGTTTGCCGGTGTGCGGTTGGCCCGCGACCTTCAGTGAGTAACGTTCAATGAGTACCGTACATGCGGCGCGGCAGGCGCTTACCGACCTGACCCCCAGCCGCGAGCGCGTGCTGGAGGATGCACTCCGTGGCCTGTCCAGCCAGCCACGGCGGCTGCCCTCGAAGTATTTCTACGATGCCGCCGGCTCTGCGCTGTTCGAGCAGATCACCCGCACCCCGGAGTACTACCCCACGCGCACCGAGCTTGCCCTGTTGGCCCGGTGCCTGCCGGACATCGCCCGCGCAGTCGGCGAAAAGGCGCATGTCGTGGAGCTGGGCAGCGGCAGTGGCCGCAAGACCGCGCTGCTGCTGGAGGCCTTGCGGGAACCGGTGGCCTATACCCCCATCGAAATATCCCGTGCAGCGCTGCTGTCCAGCATCGACCATCTGGCGCCTGCCTTGCCGGCGATCGAGATGCTGCCGGTCTGCGCCGACTTCACCCACCCGGTGGAGGTGCCGGAACCAGAAGAAGAGCCGCGCCGTCGGCTGATGTTTTTTCCCGGTTCCACGCTGGGCAACTTCGAGCAGGCCGAAGCCATCACCCTGCTGCGTGCCATGCACCAGACCATGGGACGCGAGGGGATGGCCTTGATCGGCATCGACCTGCACAAGGACACCGCGACCGTCGAGGCCGCCTACAACGATGCCGCCGGGATCACCGCAGCGTTCACCCTGAACCTGCTGCGGCGGCTCAACCAACAGATCGGCAGCGACTTCGACCTGCAGGCCTTCCATCACCGCGCGCGCTACAGCGTGCCGAACCTGCGGATTGAAACCCAACTCGTCAGTGACCGTGAGCAGGATGTCACCGTGGCGGGCCAGCAGTTCCACTTCGCGCCCGGCGACGCCATCCAGGTGGAATACAGCCACAAATACACCGAGGCGAGCTTCCAGCAGTTGCTTGACGCGGCGGATCTGCAGATCGTCGGCCGGTGGGATTCGGTTGCACCTGAGCCGGCATTCGGCCTGCGCCTGCTGCAACGCCGCTGAGTCGGCACCGCTGCCGCTATGATGACCGGGCCATGGCGGCACGGAGGATATCCATGTTCAAGCGCTCCCTGATCCTGCTGGTCGCGGTGTCGGCAAGTCCGATGGCCTATGCCCAGCAGGTCGATCCCGCCTTCGCGACCTGCCTGTCCACCCTGCAGGGTGCCGCGCTGAAGCAGGGCATCCCGGCAGAGCGCTTCACCGCGATGATGTCGCCGGTGCAACCGGATCCGACCGTGCTTGACCTGCTTGATGCGCAACCGGAGTTCACCACGCCGATCTGGGATTACCTGGCTGCCCTGGTGGATGACCAGCGGGTGGAAGAGGGACGGGCCATGTTGGCGCAGCACGCAGCGTTGCTGCAGCGCGTGTCTGCCGAGTACGGTGTCGACCCGGCGACCATCGTGGCCGTATGGGGCGTCGAGAGCGATTACGGACGCGTGTTCGGCAAGCGGCCCCTGTTGCAGTCCTTGGCCACGTTGAGTTGCGCCGGGCGACGCCAGGCCTTCTTCCGTGGCGAACTGCTGGCGCTGCTGAAACTGATCCACCAAGGTGACCTGCAGGGTGAAGGGCTGGTGGGATCGTGGGCCGGTGCGTTCGGCCACACCCAGTTCATGCCCAGCACGTATGCCCGTATTGCAGTGGACGGGGACGGCGATGGACGTCGCGACCTGGTGGCGAGCATTCCGGACGCGCTGGCGTCCACCGCCAATTATCTCAAGCGTGCTGGTTGGCGGACCGGTGAACCCTGGGGCATGGAAGTACGCGTGCCGGCAGGATTCGCCGTCAACCAGGCCGGCCGCACCCAGCGCCGCCCCGTGTCCGAATGGAAGGCGCTTGGCGTGACCACGCTGCAGGGCGATGCCATCGCGCCGGCGGGGTTGCCCGGCGATGCGCGCGCCGCCCTGCTGCTGCCGGCGGGGATCAAGGGACCGGCATTGCTGGTGTTCCGCAACTACGATGCGATCTACAGCTACAACGCCGCCGAAAGCTATGCCCTGGCGATCGCGACCCTGGCCGACCGGCTGCGCGGCGGGGCTGGGCTGGCCACCGCGTGGCCGACCGATGACCCTGGCCTGGGCCGCCGTGAGCGCCGACAGTTGCAGACCCTGTTGGCCGCCCGCGGCCATGACATTGGACCGGTCGACGGCATGATCGGGACGGCCAGCCGCCGCGCCATCCAGGCCGAACAGCAACGACTGGGCTGGCCGACGCCGGACGGTCGCGCCGGGCGGCGGATCCTGCAGGCGCTGCAGGCCGAGTCCACCGCGGCCCCTGCGGCCACCCGTTTCACCCTTCCTTCCAACTACACCGCGCTGGCCCAGTCGCCGGCGCTGCGGAGTGCTTCCAACGTGCAGCAGATCAAAGGCGTCACCAGTGGCCAGTTCCAGGGACTCGATGCCTGGCTGGTCGAAACCCCACAGTCCACCGCGGCCATCAGCGTATTCGGTGGCCAACTGCTGTCCTTCGTCCCGAGAGGGGGACAGGACGTGATGTGGCTGTCGCCGCGCCGCGCGGAGCTGCCCACCCCCATCCGCGGCGGCAGCCCGGTGTGCTGGCCGTACTTCGGTCGGCAGGGGCAGGGCACCGACGTCCCGTCACACGGGTTCGTACGGACCCTGCCATGGGAGCTGAAGCAGGCGCGCACGCTGCCGGACGGCCGTATCGAACTCACCCTCGCACCGCCTGTGCTGGATACCTTGGCGTTGCGGTTGCAGATGGTGCTGGTGATCGGCGCGACCCTGGAGCAGACCCTGGTTACCGAGAACACCGGCAGCAGCGCGGCCAGCATCACCCAGGCCCTGCATAACTATTTCCGCGTCGGTGACGCCACGCGCGTGGACGTGGAGGGCGTGGACGGGCTGGACTATCTCGACAAGTATGAGAACTACGCCCAGCCGCGACGCCAGCAGGGCCCCTGGAACCTGCGCGACCCGCGCGATCCCGGGCGCAGCGACCGCATCTATACACAGGCGGGGGGCCGCTACGTACTGCGTGATCCGGTCATGAAGCGCCGGATCACCCTCGACACCCAGGGCAGCCGCGCGCTGGTAGCGTGGAACCCCGGCGCTGAGGCCGCCGCGAAGATGGCCGACGTCGGCGACGGCTGGCGTGACTATGTCTGCCTGGAAGCCGCCAACGCCGGCCCGGATGTGGTCACGGTCCCCGCCGGCGGCCGGCATGTGCTGAAGCAGACCCTGACCGTGCAACCACTGTAGAAGGTAGAGCCGACTTCAGTCGGCTTCGCGACGCAGCGAGGTAGAGCCGACTTCAGTCGGCTGCTGAACGACGGTGCCGACTGAAGTCGGCACTACCCAGTCGGCACTACCCAGGGGCTTTACCCGCCCGGGCATCAAGCCGCCCGCGGTCGCAGCACGATCAGCGTCACGCCACCGGCCACCAACCCCCAGAACGCCGACCCGATTCCCCCCAATGCCAATCCGGAAGCGGTCACCAGGAAGGTGACCAGCGCCGCCTCGCGATCCCGCTCCACGGCCAGCGCACTGGCAAGACTGTTGCCGATGGTGCCGAACAGGGCGATCCCCGCCACGCACGCGATCAGTTCCTTGGGGAAGGCGGCGAACACCGCCGCAACCGTTGCGCCGAACAGACCCACCAGCAGGTAGAACCCGCCAGCCGCCATCGCCGCGGTGTAACGACGCGCAGGATCCTCATGCGCCTCCCGCCCCATGCAGATCGCGGCGGTGATCGCCGCCAGGTTCAGCGCGAACGCACCGAAAGGAGCAAGTGCCGCATTGACGACGCCGATCCAACCGATCACCGGCGAGATAGGTGCCTGATAGCCAGATGCGCGGATCACCGCGACACCGGGAATATTCTGGGAGGCCATGGTGACCACGAACAAGGGCAGGGCCACACTGGCCACCGCCGCCCAGCTCAGCTGCGGCGTGGTCCACACCGGCACGGCCAGCTGCAGGGTCACGCCCTGCAGATGAAGCTGTCCCTGCGCCACCGCGAAGGCAATGCCGACCGCCAGGGTAAGGATCACCGCATAGCGGGGCAGCCAGCGCCGACCGACCAGCCAGGTCGCGAACATCGCCACGCCCATACCGAACTGGGACCCCATGGAGACGAACACATCCAGCCCGAACCGCAACAGGACGCCAGCCAGCATGCCGGCCGCCAATGCCATCGGCACACGCTTCATCACCTTGGCGAAGATGCCGGAGAAGCCGAGGAGCGCACCGAGGACAGCCGCGAGCAGGAACGCACCGATCGCCTCGGCCAGACTGACGCCACCCGCACCCACCACCAGCATCGCGGCACCGGGGGTGGACCATGCAGTGACGACCGGAATCCGATAGCGCAGTGAAAGGCCGATACAGGTAACGCCCATGCCGAGGCCAAGCGCCCACATCCATGAAGCGATCTCACGCTGATCGGCACCGACGGCCTGGGCCGCCTGGAAGACGATCACCGCTGAACTGGCGAAGCCCACCAGGACGGTAATGAAGCCGGCCACTACAGCGGGCAGCGAGAGATCGCGCCACCACGGGCGGCGTACGAGCGCATCCATTGTTGTGTGTTCCCTGCAAGACCCCTCCATTGATACCCGCTGTGCTGCCGTGCGCGCAACGCGCGCGCGGCAGCACAGCGCCGGCGCCAGCACCCCCGCCGACACCACGCAGCAAAGCGAGTGTCATCAAATTGAAAAAAGGTGTTGACGAATCCTGCAGGATCTCTACAATTCGCTCCCTCGCTGCAACGCAACGCTTTCTTCGGAAAACAGAGCGGAAACAGCACGCCACCACCGCCGAACGATTTAATCGAACGAAGGTGTTGACGGACTCGAAAAGTCCGGCATAATAGGCGGCTCGCAACGACGAAACGCCTTCGGGTTCAACGTCGAAGCAGCAGAGTCAACAACGTCCACTTCGGTGAGACGGCCTTGAAAAAAGGTGTTGACGAAGCGGAAAAGCCCGCTATAATGGGCGGCTCGCAACGACGGAAACGTCGCTGCACACGGGAACGGCGCTGAGG
>NZ_CP061204.1:4100000-4102500 GCF_014621775.1 Stenotrophomonas sp. 169 | reverse complement strand
TTCTAGGAAAACAGTCTGGAAAGACTGGCCATAGAAGGTGATAGCCCTGTATCTGAAAGGGCCATTTCAGTGAAGACGAGTAGGGCGGGGCACGTGAAACCCTGTCTGAACATGGGGGGACCATCCTCCAAGGCTAAATACTACTGACCGACCGATAGTGAACCAGTACCGTGAGGGAAAGGCGAAAAGAACCCCGGAGAGGGGAGTGAAATAGATCCTGAAACCGTGTGCGTACAAGCAGTAGGAGCCTCGCAAGGGGTGACTGCGTACCTTTTGTATAATGGGTCAGCGACTTACTGTTCGTGGCAAGCTTAACCGTATAGGGGAGGCGAAGGGAAACCGAGTCTGATAAGGGCGCATAGTCGCGGGCAGTAGACCCGAAACCGGGTGATCTAGTCATGGCCAGGGTGAAGGTGCCGTAACAGGTACTGGAGGCCCGAACCCACGTCTGTTGCAAAAGACGGGGATGAGCTGTGATTAGGAGTGAAAAGCTAATCGAACCCGGAGATAGCTGGTTCTCCTCGAAAGCTATTTAGGTAGCGCCTCATATGTATCCTCTCGGGGGTAGAGCACTGTTATGGCTAGGGGGTCATCGCGACTTACCAAACCATTGCAAACTCCGAATACCGAGACGGACTGTATGGGAGACACACGGCGGGTGCTAACGTCCGTCGTGAAAAGGGAAACAACCCAGACCCACAGCTAAGGTCCCAAATTCACTGCTAAGTGGAAAACCATGTGGAAAGGCACAGACAGCCAGGAGGTTGGCTTAGAAGCAGCCACCCTTTAAAGAAAGCGTAATAGCTCACTGGTCGAGTCGGTCTGCGGGGAAGATTTAACGGGGCTAAGCAGTGAACCGAAGCTTGGGGTGTGCAACCTTCAGGGTTGTACGCGGTAGAGGAGCGTTCCGTAAGCCGTTGAAGGTGGATTGAGAAGTCCGCTGGAGGTATCGGAAGTGCGAATGCTGACATGAGTAACGATAATGCGGGTGAAAAACCCGCACGCCGAAAGCCCAAGGTTTCCTTGCGCAACGTTAATCGGCGCAGGGTGAGTCGGCCCCTAAGGCGAGGACGAAAGTCGTAGTCGATGGGAAGCAGGTTAATATTCCTGCACCTCGCGTAAGTGCGATGGAGGGACGGAGAAGGTTAGGCGTACCAGGCGTTGGTTGTCCTGGGGAAAGGCGGTAGGTTTGGATCTTTGGCAAATCCGGGATCCTTTAAGACCGAGCACCGAGACGAGTCTTTAAGACGAAGTCGCTGATACCACGCTTCCAGGAAAAGCTCCTAAGCTTCAGCTTACGCAGACCGTACCGTAAACCGACACAGGTGGGTAGGATGAGAATTCTCAGGCGCTTGAGAGAACTCGGGTGAAGGAACTAGGCAACATGGCACCGTAACTTCGGGAGAAGGTGCACCCTTTTTGGTGGCTCATGCGAGCTATAGCTGAAGAGGGTCGCAGTAACCAGGCCGCTGCGACTGTTTATCAAAAACACAGCACTCTGCAAACACGAAAGTGGACGTATAGGGTGTGACGCCTGCCCGGTGCTGGAAGGTTAATTGATGGGGTCAGCCGCAAGGCGAAGCTCTTGATCGAAGCCCCAGTAAACGGCGGCCGTAACTATAACGGTCCTAAGGTAGCGAAATTCCTTGTCGGGTAAGTTCCGACCTGCACGAATGGCGTAACGACAGCGGCGCTGTCTCCACCCGAGACTCAGTGAAATTGAAATCGCTGTGAAGATGCAGCGTTCCCGTGGCAAGACGGAAAGACCCCGTGAACCTTTACTATAGCTTTACACTGAACGTTGAGTTCGTCTGTGTAGGATAGGTGGGAGGCTATGAAACTGTGGCGCTAGCTGCAGTGGAGCCAACCTTGAAATACCACCCTGTCGTGCTTGACGTTCTAACCTAGGTCCGTAATCCGGATCAGGGACCGTGTATGGTGGGTAGTTTGACTGGGGCGGTCTCCTCCTAAAGAGTAACGGAGGAGCTCGAAGGTACGCTCAGCGCGGTCGGACATCGCGCACTGTGTGCAAAGGCATAAGCGTGCTTGACTGCAAGATCGACGGATCAAGCAGGTAGGAAACTAGGACTTAGTGATCCGGTGGTTCTGTATGGAAGGGCCATCGCTCAACGGATAAAAGGTACTCCGGGGATAACAGGCTGATACCGCCCAAGAGTTCATATCGACGGCGGTGTTTGGCACCTCGATGTCGGCTCATCACATCCTGGGGCTGTAGTCGGTCCCAAGGGTATGGCTGTTCGCCATTTAAAGTGGTACGCGAGCTGGGTTCAGAACGTCGTGAGACAGTTCGGTCCCTATCTGCCATGGGCGTTGGAGATTTGAGAGGGGCTGCTCCTAGTACGAGAGGACCGGAGTGGACGAACCTCTGGTGTTCCGGTTGTCACGCCAGTGGCATTGCCGGGTAGCTATGTTCGGAAGCGATAACCGCTGAAAGCATCTAAGCGGGAAGCGCGCCTCAAGATGAGATCTCCCGGGGCAC
>NZ_CP061204.1:300000-390000 GCF_014621775.1 Stenotrophomonas sp. 169 | reverse complement strand
GTTCACTCTGAGCCAGGATCAAACTCTTCACTTAAAATTACATGTCCGAAGACAAAATACTTAAAGCTACAGAAGAATGATTCCGGCAACTCAATACGTTCTTTCGAACGTGCTTTATTGCTTGATCAAACGTCTGCAAAATGGACTAGTCATCCTTCCTGCAGGGCGCCTTCACAATAATACCTGCGCATACTTTCAAAGATCAGGGGAAGTGGCCTCAGCGCCGTTCCCGTGTGCAGCGACGTTTCCGTCGTTGCGAGCCGCCCATTATAGCGAGCTTTTCCGCTTCGTCAACACCTTTTTTCAAAGGCCGCCTCACCGAAGTGGACGTTGTTGACTCTGCTGCTTCGACGTTGAACCCGAAGGCGTTTCGTCGTTGCGAGCCGCCTATTATGCCGGACTTTTCGAGTCCGTCAACACCTTCGTTCGATCAAATCGTTCGGCGGTGGTGGCGTTCCTTTTGTCGCTGAAGCCCCTTGGTGGCGACCCCTGCGACGGGGGAGGTGAAGTATGTCCCTTTCCCCAGACTTTGGGAAGGGGTTTGGCGATATTTTTTCACATCGCCTTGCAGTTGCTCGTGTATCGGCATCCAGAGCGGGCCGTGGGCCCGCTCCTCCTCTATAGATACGTGTCAGGCAATGACCAGACGGATGCGGGCGAAGGTCCGCTTGCCTACCTGCAGCAGGCCTTCGAAACCCGGCGGCAGCACCTGCTGCCCGTCTTCCACCACGACACCGTCCACCTTGACCGCGCGCTCCTTGAGCTTGCGGTTGGCCTCGGAGTTGCTCGGGGTCAGCCCGGCGGCCGTCAGCAGCGCGGCCATGCGCAGGCCTTCGGCAGGAACCGCGACATCCTGCAGCGGCAACTGGGTGATGTCACCCTGCCCGGTCACGGCGGCATTCCAGCCCACCACGGCCTGTTCGGCGGCGGCTGCATCATGGAACCGCGTGGCCAGTTCGCGGGCCAGGCGCAACTTCACCTCACGCGGGTTCAATCCGCCGGACGCGACCTGTTCCCGCAACGCGGCTGCTTCGGCCTGGCTGATGTCAAAGGACAACAACTCGATCCAGCGCCACATCAGCGCATCGTCCACCTTCATGGTCTTGGTGACGATGTCGATGGCCGGCTCACTGACACCTATATAGTTGTGCAGCGACTTGGACATCTTGTTGACGCCGTCCAGGCCTTCCAGCAGCGGCATGGTCAACACCACCTGCGGCTTCTGCCCATGGTGCTCCTGCAAGCCACGGCCCATCAGCAGGTTGAACTTCTGGTCGGTACCGCCCAGCTCCACGTCCGCTTCCAGCGCGACCGAGTCGTAGCCCTGCACCAGCGGGTACAGGAACTCATGGATGGCGATGGACTGCTGGGCGGCATAGCGCTTGGCGAAGTCGTCGCGCTCCAGCATGCGGGCCACGGTGTGCTGGCCGGCCAAGCGGATCATGTCGGCGGCGGACATCTTGCCGAACCATTCCGAATTGAAGCGGACCTCGGTCTTTTCCCGGTCCAGCACCTTGAAGACCTGCTCTTCATAGGTACGTGCGTTCTCCAGCACATCCTCACGGCTCAGCGGCTTGCGGGTCAGGCTCTTGCCGGACGGGTCGCCGATCATGCCGGTGAAGTCGCCGATCAGGAAGATCACCTGGTGACCGAGGTCCTGGAACTGCCGCAGCTTGTTCAACAGCACGGTGTGGCCCAGGTGCAGGTCGGGGGCGGTAGGGTCGAACCCCGCCTTTACCCGCAGGGGCTTGCCGCTTTCCAGGCGTGCACGCAGATCGTCGACCTTCAGGATCTCGTCGGCACCGCGGCTGATCAGGGCAAGGGCTTCATCAATGGAGGACACGTTCACTACTCCCGGCAACGCCGTATTTTCTTGTGGGGTGTTAAGACCAAGTTAACCGCATCGGCTTCACAAAAACCAATAGGCACAAGGGTTTGACGCGCTTTTCATAGGTGTCTATGGTAACCGGCGATCCAGCCCGTGTTCCCGGGCCCGCCAGGAAAACACTACTGATGCTCAATTCCGATCACGGCCGCGCGCGCAAACAGCGCTTCAAGGAACGGCTCCACGTCCTTCACGACAACGCCCTGCACCGGAAGCTCAGGCAACACCTCCCCGCTGCATTCAATGAACGCTGGACCCGGCGTCATTGGGTGCACGCCAGCCTGTTCGCCACCATCGGCATGCTGGTGGCCACGATCGTGCCGGGTTTCTCCAGCACCATCGAAACCCCGTATCCGAACGCGCACACCAGTCTGGCGCTGCCACTGCCGCCGCTGTCCCTCGCGCGCCAGCAGCACACCCCGGGCGACAGCTGGCAGGTGCTGCGCGTGCAGCGCGGCCAGACCCTGAGCGATCTGTTCGACCAGGCGGGTATCCCAGCCACCACCATGCACCGGGTACTTGAGCATCCCGGTGCCCGCGACGCGCTGGTCAAGCTGCGCCCAGGCACCGAGATCGCCTTCGACATGCCGTTGTCCGGTGAGCTGCGCAGCATCCGCTTCAACCGGGACGATGCCAACCGGGTGGAACTGGCGCTGGCCGGGGACACCATCAAGGAAACGGTCAGCAAGCGCGAGACCAGCACCCGCACCGTGGTCACCAGCGGCGAGATCACCAGCTCGCTGTACGCCGCCGCGCGCAAGGCGGGGCTTTCGCCTTCGGCAATCGCGACCATGACCGACGAGATCTTCAAATACGACATCGATTTCTCCAAAGACCTGCAGCCGGGCGACCGCTTCAGTGTGGTGATGGATGAAACCTGGCGCGAAGGCGAGCGCGTGGACACCAGCAAGATCCTGGCCGCCACCTTCAGTAGCGGCGGCAAGACCTATTCCGGCTTCCGCTTCGACCGCAACGGCAAGGCGGAGTACTTCGATCTCGATGGCCGCCCGTTGAAGAAGAGCTTCATCCGCATGCCTATCCAGTTCGCGCGGTTGAGCTCGACCTTCGGCGCACGCAAGCACCCCGTGCTGGGCAAGATGCGCATGCACAAGGGCGTGGACTACGCCGCACGCACCGGCACCCCGATCATGGCCGCGGGCGATGCGCGCGTGCAGTTCGCCGGTACCCAGCGCGGCTACGGCAACGTGGTGATCCTGGACCACGGTCGCGGCCACACCACGCTGTACGGACATATGTCGCGCTTCGGCAACATCAAGGCCGGCCAGCGCGTGGCGCAGGGCACGGTGATCGGCTACGTCGGCTCCACCGGACTGGCCACCGGCCCGCACCTGCACTACGAATTCCGCGTCAACGGCGAGCATCGCAATCCGCTCAGCGTGACCATGCCGCCGCCCGAGCCGCTGCGTGGCGCCGAACTGGTGGCCTTCCGCGCGCAGACCTCGCCGGCGATGGCGCGCATCCAGGGCATGGAGAAGATGATCTACGCCGATGCCAGCCCGGCCCCGGCCGGACGTGCCTCCGGCACTGAAGTGGCGAGTGCGCCGCGGGTGGCGACCGGCAACAAGCGCGGCTGAGGCCGCAGCCTGTTCCTGCATTGACGGCTCATGACAGGGCGCCCAAGCTGGCGCCCTTGTCGTTTCTGGAGTTCCGATGACCGCCTCGTTCGATCCGACGTGCCCGCTCTATATAGGGCTGATGTCCGGCACCAGTTCCGATGGCATCGATGCGGCCCTCGTGCAGTTTCCCGCTGAGGGCGGATGCCACTTCATCGACGGCCTGACCGGCGCCTGGGAGCCGACACTGCGCGAGCGCCTGGTGGTCCTGGGGCAAGGCGGTGAACTGGCGTCACTGGACGAGCTGGGCGATCTGGATGCGCGCATCGGCCTGGCCTTCGCCGAGGCTGCCGCTGCCCTGCTTGCGCAGTCCGGTGTGGCGGCACGGCAGGTGCGGGCCATCGGTTCGCACGGCCAGACGGTCCGTCATCGCCCGAGTGCATCGCCTGCGTTCACCCTGCAACTGGGCGATGCCAACCGCATCGCCGAGCGCACCGGCATCACCACCGTCGCCGATTTTCGTCGTCGCGATGTCGCCGCCGGGGGCCAGGGCGCCCCGCTGATGCCGGCCTTCCATCTGGCCATGCTGGGCACGGCCGACGAAGACCGTGCCGTGCTGAATCTCGGCGGCATCGCCAACCTGACGCTCATCCCGCGATCGGGCACCCTGCTCGGCTTCGATACGGGCCCGGCCAACGCCCTGCTGGATGCGTGGTGCCAGCGCCACACCGGCCAGGCATTCGATGCCGATGGTGCCTTCGCCGCCAGTGGCGTGGTCGACGAGGGCCTGCTGGCGCGCTGGCGGGCCGACCCGTGGTTCCAGTTGCCGCCTCCCAAGAGCACCGGCCGCGAGCAGTTCCACCTGCCATGGGCACAGAGCTTCCTGGCCGATGGCCAGCGCCCGGCGGCCGATGTGCAGGCCACGCTGCTGGAGCTGAGCGTCGCCACCATCGCCGATGCGCTGCGGCGCAACCAGCCTGGCACCCGTCGTCTTCTGGTGTGTGGCGGCGGCGTCCGCAATGGCCAACTGCTGCTGCGGCTGGGCGCACGCTTGCCCGGCGTGGTGGTGGAATCCAGCGCCGTGCACGGGCTGGACCCGGACTATATGGAGGCGATGGGGTTCGCGTGGCTGGCGCAGCGCACGCTGGACGGACTGGCGGGCAACCTGCCCAGCGTCACCGGCGCACAGGGGCCGCGGATCCTGGGCGCGATCCATCCGGGGTAAGGCCGTTCGGGATTCGCCGAGCGTGGCCCGGTGCTTGGCGACGCGTCAGAAGCCGTGGCCGGCCGGCAGGGCCTGCAGGGCCGCGATGGCATCGGCCAATGCATCGACTTCCGGATTCTCGAAGCCGCTGCGGACTTCCAGTTCGGTGGAAAACAGGCCCTGTTCCAGCACGGCGACACAGGCCTGCGCCTGTGTCCAGCCTCGCGCCACCGCCAACCGCGCGATACGGTCCAGGATCATCGGATCCACTTCCTGCAGCAGCAGGTCCGCCATGAGTGTGCTCCCCCTTGCATGGCCCCGTCCCCACGGTGCCGACAGTCGATCATCCCGTACCGCGCGCCCGCAGGCAATCAGCCTGCAGGCGATGCGGTGTCGGACAGGCGTGGCCACAACCACGCCAGCAGCAGCAGCGTCGGCACCACGGTCACCGCGCTGAGCATGAAGAACACGCTATACGAGGTGGCCTCCACGATGTATCCGGACACACCGCCGACGAACTTGCCCGGCAGGTTGGCCAGCGAGACCAGCAGCGCGTACTGGGTGGCGGTGAAGTTGCGATCGGTCAGCGATGACATGAACGCCACCAGCACCGTGCCGGCAAACCCCTGGAACAGGTTGTCGGCACTCAGCGCCGCATAGAACGCCCACAGCTGGCCGGGGTTATGGGCCATCAGCAGGAACGCGAGGTTGGACAGGGCGACGCCGAGGGCGGCCACCAGCAGCATCCGGCGGAAGCCGAACGCGGCCACCGCGATGCCGCCGAGGAACGCCCCGCCGATGCCCATCCAGACACCGAACAGCTTGGACACGGTGGCGATGTCCGCCTTGTCGAAGCCCGAATCGAGATAGAAGGGACCGGCCATCACGCCGATCACCTGGTCCGGGAATTTGAACAACCCGACGAAGGCCAACAGGCCGACCGCCAGCGCTACCCCGTTGCGGGTGAAGAAGCTGCTGATCGGCTGGATGAAGGCTTCGGCCACATCGATGCGGCGCACGACGGCCGCTTCCGGGTGCGCCGGCTCGCGGCAGAACACCGTGGTGAGGATCGGCAGCAGCATCAGCGCGGCCATGGCCAGGTAGGCGATGATCCAGCCTTCGAACTGCGCCAGGTACAGCGCGCCGGCCCCGGCCAGGATCAGGCCGATCCGGTAGCCCAGCGTGTACGTGGCCGCCAATGCAGCCTGCGAGGCATCCGGTGCGATCTCGATACGATACGCATCGACCACCGAATCCTGGGTGGCGCCGGCGAAGGACGCCACCAGTACCCAGCAGACCAGTGGCCACACGCCCTGTTCCGGGCGCACGAAGGCCAGCGCGACCAGACCCACCAGCACCATGACCTGCGACACCAGCAGCCAGGAACGGCGGCGGCCCATGAAACCCAGCAGGGGCACCGCGTAGCGGTCCAGCATCGGGGCCCACAGGAACTTGAGCAGGTAGAAGAAGCTGGCCAGGCTGATCAGGCCGATGCTGCCCAGCTCCAGGCCGACGTCGCGCAGGCGCGTGGACAGGGTCTGTGAGGCGATCAGCAGGAACGGCAGGCCGCTGCCGAAGCCCAGCAGCGCCATGGTCAGGGCCGAGGGCGTGCCGAAGGCGCGCTTGATGCCGGCCCAGCCCTTGTACGACGCCGGCACGGGCGCGTCCGTCATGTGGCGTAGTCCACGCAGAAGGGGGCATGGTCGGAGAAGCGCTCGTCCCGGTAGATCGAGCACCCCTGCAGGCGGTCGCGCAGGCCCGGGCTGACGAACTGGTAGTCAATGCGCCACCCCACGTTGTTGGCCCGCGCCGCGCCGCGGTTGCTCCACCAGGTGTAGTCCTCGCCGGTCGGGTGCAGCACGCGGTAAGCATCCGCCCAGCCGCGCCCGCTGGCCAGGTCGGTGGCCTGGCCATGGTCGGCGCACACCGCATTGAGCCAGTCGCGCTCTTCCGGCAGGCAGCCGGAGTTCTTCTGGTTGGATTTCCAGTTCTTGATGTCCAGCGCCGAGCGGACGATGTTCCAGTCGCCGCAGAGGACGTAATCACGGCCGCTGTGCAGCCACTGGTCGAGGATCGGCCGGAGCCATTCCATCACCTCGAACTTGAAGCCCTGGCGCAGATCGCCGGAACTGCCCGACGGAATATAGAAGGAGACCACACTGAGATTGCCGAAGCGGGCCTCGATGTAACGCCCTTCTTCGTCGAACGGCGCCCAGCCCAGCGAGGTGATGACCTGGTCGGGTTCGCGCTTGCTGTAGATGGCCACGCCGCTGTAGCCCTTCTTGGTGCTGGCGTCGCGGTAGAAGCAATGGTGGCCATCCGGACGGAACATCGGATCGGACAGCTGCGCCTCCTGCGCCTTGGTTTCCTGGATGCACAGGACGTCGGCGTCCTGGGCGCGGAACCACTCGAGGAAGCCCTTGCTGGCAGCCGAACGGATGCCGTTGGCGTTGAAGCTGATGATGCGCATGCGGTCGATTCAGGGTGTCGGCGGAAACCGGCCCAGCATACCTGTTGCCACCGGCCTCGGCCCCCTTTCTCCCCGGTTGAAAGGGACCTGACGCGGGCTTTGCAGTACGCTTTACGTTCCAAGAAGAAGATAGATAGAGTCAGATGAGCGACCATCGTCACCGTTTCCTGCAGTTGGCCCTGAGCGCCGACGCCCTGCGCTTCGGCCAGTTCACCCTGAAGTCCGGCCGCCTGAGCCCCTATTTTTTCAATGCCGGCCGATTTGATTCCGGCTCCAAGATGGCGCAGCTGGCGCTGTGTTACGCCGACGCCGTCGATGCGGTCGGCCTGAAGTACGACGTGGTGTTCGGCCCGGCCTACAAGGGCATTCCGCTGGCCACCGCGATGGCCTGCGAGCTGGCGCAGCGTGGCCGCGACCTGCCGTTGTCGTTCAACCGCAAGGAAGTGAAGGACCACGGCGAAGGCGGCCAGCTGATCGGCGCCGACATGACCGGAAAGCGGGTGCTGATCGTCGATGACGTCATCACCGCGGGCACCGCGATCCGTGAAGCGATGGCGATCATCCGTGCGGCGGGCGGCATTCCGGCCGGCATCGTGGTGGCACTGGATCGCCAGGAGATCGCCTCGGAAACCGACAAGCGCTCGGCCGCGCAGGCCGTGGCCGAAGAAGCCGGCATTCCGGTGATCGCCGTTGCGACGATGGCGGATCTGCTTGATTTCGCGTCCGGAAACCCGGAACTTGTCGGCTACCGGCAGCCGCTGGAGGACTATCGGTCCCGCTACGGCAGCCGTCCTACGCACTGAAACGGCCCAAGGGGGTGGTCGCCATGGTGAGGATTTCATCTCTGTTAGCGGTCGTGCTGCTGACCGTGCCTTGCGTGGCCAGCGCACAGGGCGCGGCAGATCCCAAGCCGAAGAAGCTGTATTGCTGGAACCAGGGCACTCAACGCATCTGCAGCGATGCCCTGCCCGCCGACGCGGTCAACAATGCGCGCGAAGAGTTCAGCGCCAGCAGCGGCCTGCGCAGCGGCCAGGTGCAGCGCGCGCTCAACGAGGATGAGCGCGCACAGGCCGCCGTGGCAGACGCGCAAGCGCGCCTGGATGAAATGGCGCGCGAGACCCGCCAACGTACCGAGCAGGCGATGCTGTCCACCTATGGCAGTGAAGCCGAACTGCGGCGGGTCTTCAGCGAACGCATCGGCATTCTCGAAAACAACATCAATACAGCGCGGTACAACGTCGCCAGCCTGCGCGATGCGCTGTTCACTGCACTGGCCAGCGCCGGCGACCAGGAACTGGCCGGCCGCCCCGTGGGCGACAAGCCCGCCGCCACCATCCGCCAGCGGCATGGGGAACTGATCGCACAGCAACGCATGCAGGCGACCTTCGAGCGCCAGCGCAAGGAGTTGGATGTGGAGATCGACGAGACGGTGCAGCGTTTCCGCCTGCTGAAAGGCGGTACGCCGGCGGCCTGAGGGCACACGGCTGCGACGTGCGTATTAGTGGTATGAGGCCGGGCGGTAGGCCTGTGCGGGGGACGGCAAAAACCGCATCCACGCGGGCCTCGTTTCGCGCCATCCATGGCGCTCAACGCCCCCGCCCAGCCCCACCGCCCGGCCCCTGACAGGTTCCGTGGCCGCCCGCCGCGTATGAAAAAAAGAAATGCGGTAGCGCCGACCCATGGTCGGCGAGCGCAGCGGGCCGTTGGCGGGAACATTCCGCCGACCATGGGTCGGCGCTACCGATGACAGCAATCCGTCGGGTGGAGGGAGCCCCTGAGTCAGGGGCGGCCGCGAAGCGGCGGGGTGTGGGTGCTGGTAAGACGGGGCCCATGGTTTGCGAAGCAAAGCGTGGGAGCGGCAGCGCGAATGCGATGACGTGGACCCGTCCCCCGACCAGCCCCACCGCCCGGCCCCAAGCTCATAACCCGCTGTCAGCGCCAGCCGCAGGGGGTATCACCCGTTCGCAGTATTTACGCTGACTTTATGCGGCCGCAGGGAGTGCGCCATGGAGGCTTTACGCGTGCCAGGCGGAGCATGACGTCCTGAGGTGGAGCGGTTCCACCAGGACGATCACTGTCATGTCATCGACTTCGCGTTGCACCGCCGCCCACCCGGCCGGCGGCCCTTGCTGTTCCTGCCGGGCGGGGTGCTGACCATGCCCGGCTGGCTTTCCCTGCTGTGCGGCGTGCTGGTGCTGGTGGCGGCCGCGTACCTGCTCTACGTCGTGCTCCGGCCCGAATCCTTCTGACGGGCCCCTGACATGACCGAGATCTTCGTTCTGCTGGCCGCCAGCGTGCTGCTGGCTTGGCCGCTGGGCCTGTACCTGGCGCGGGTGATGCGGGGCGCCCCCATGCGCATCGACCCCCTGTTCCACTGGATTGAAAAACCGCTGTACCGCGTGCTCGGCGTCGACCCGGCGCGTGGCATGTCCTGGCGCGGTTACGTGGGGGCGTTCGTGCTCAGCAACCTCGTCATTGCCGTGCTGGTCTGGGCGGTGTTCATGACCCAGGCCTGGCTGCCGCTCAATCCCGATGGCATTGCCAACCTGCGGTGGGATACAGCGCTGCATACGATGGTGTCCTTCCTCACCAACACCAACCAGCAGCATTATTCGGGCCAGGCGCAGCTGTCCTATCTCTCGCAGATGACCGGTATCACCGGCCTGCAGGTGGTGACGCCGATGATGGGCCTGGCACTGGCGGTGGCCACGCTGCGCGCGATGTTCGCGCCGACACGGACGGACATGACCGACGATGGCGACCGCCGCATCGATGTCGGCAACTACTACCGCGACGTGCTGCGCCTGTGCGTGCGTTTCATGCTGCCGCTGTGCCTGCTGTGGACCGTGCTGCTGGCGAGCCAGGGCGTGCCGTCCACGTTCGCGTCAGGCCCGCAGGCCACGCCGATGGACGCGAGCGCTGGCATGGAAACGCAGAAGATCCCGCTGGGCCCGGTCGCCGCGATGGTCGCCGCCAAGCAGCTCGGCGCCAACGGCGGCGGCTGGTATGGGCCGAACAGCTCGTTTCCCTTGGAGAACCCGACGCCGCTGTCCAACGCACTGGAGCTGGTCGGTATCCTGCTGATCCCCATCGCGATCATCTTCATGATCGGCGCCTTCACCGGACGCCGCCGCTTCGGCTGGCTGGTACTGGGCTGCATGGCCAGCATGTCCACGGTCTCCATCGCGGCCACCGTCTGGCTGGAAGGCCACTCCCCCACCGCCGCCAGCGCCCTGCTGATGGAAGGCAAGGAAGTACGGCTGGGCAGTGACGCCACGGCGCTGTGGGCGGCCGTCACCACCCAGGTGTCGAACGGTTCGGTCAACGGCATGCTCGACTCGATGAGTCCGCTGGCCAGTGCGGTGTCGCTGGTCAACATGCTGGTCAGTGCCATCTGGGGCGGCCTCGGCTGCGGCCTGCAGCAGTTCATCGTCTACCTGCTGCTGGGCGTGTTCCTGGCCGGCCTGATGACCGGCCGTACGCCGGAGCTGTTCGGTCGCAAGCTGGAAACACCGCAGATCCGCCTGCTCGCGCTGCTGGTCCTGCTGCAGCCGATCACTCTGCTGGTGCTTACCGCGATCACCTTGGCCGTACCGGGGTTGTCCGGCACGTCCAATCCCGGCTTCCATGGCATCAGCCAGGTGTTCTACGAGTACGCCTCGGCCTACGCCAATAATGGCTCGGGTTTCGAGGGGCTGGGCGACAACACGCCGTGGTGGAACCTGACCTGCTCGCTGGTCCTGCTGCTGGGCCGCTTCCCGCTGCTGATCGTGCCGCTGGTGATCGCCGCACAGCTTGCCGCCAAGCGCCGGGCACCGGAGTCGCCGGGCACGCTGCAGATCGAAACCCCCACCTTCGCGCTGACCCTGCTCAGCGTGATCGTCATCCTGACCGTCCTGCAGTTCCTGCCGGTTCTGGTGCTCGGCCCGGTGGCCGATCACCTCAGCCTTGGCCTGCATTGAGGCAATGCCCATGAACCCTGTCGCTCCTTCTTCCCTGCCGCGTCGCCCTGCCCTGCTGGATGCCGCCGGGCTGCGCCACGCGCTGCTGGAATCCGTCCGCAAGCTCTCCCCCCGGCACCTGATGCACAGCCCGGTGATGGCCGTGGTGCTGGCCGGCACCCTGCTCGCGCTGGTCATCACGCTGAGCGGCAATGCACCGCTCGGCTTCGGCCTGGCGGTGAGTGCGATCCTGCTGCTCACCGTGCTGTTCGGCAACTTCGCCGAGGCGGTGGCCGAAGCACGTGGCCGAGGCCAGGCCGCCTCCCTGCGACGCGCCCGTCAGGATCTGGTCGCGCGACGCCTGTGCTCGGCGCACCCTGATGCGCAGCAGGAACAGGTCGCCGCTGCCGAACTGCGCCCGGGTGACCACGTGCTGGTCAGCGAGGGCGAGCTGGTGCCGGCCGATGGTGAAATCGTCCAAGGCCTGGCCACCATCAACGAAGCCGCCGTCACCGGCGAATCGGCGCCGGTGCTGCGTGAAGCCGGCACCGATCGGTCCGGGGTGATCGGCGGCACCAAGGTCCTGTCGGACCAGATCGTGGTGCGCATCACCGCCGAACCCGGCCACAGTTTCCTGGATCGGATGATCGCGCTGGTGGAAGGGGCCAACCGGCAGAAAACACCGAACGAAGTGGCGCTGACCCTGCTGCTGGCCGCGATGACGCTGACCTTCCTGGTGGTGGTGGCGACCCTGCCGGCGATCGGTGCATCGGTGGGCGTACGCGTGGATCCCTTGTTGCTGGTTGCGCTGCTGGTCTGCCTGATCCCGACCACCATCGGCGGACTGCTGCCGGCCATCGGCATCGCGGGCATGAACCGGGCACTGTCCGCCAACATCCTGGCCAAGTCGGGCAAGGCCGTGGAAGTGGCCGGCGACATTGATGTGCTGCTGCTGGACAAGACCGGCACCATCACCCATGGCGACCGGCAGGCGACCGCGTTCCATCCGTTGGCGGGCGTGGATGTGTCACAGCTGCGCGAGGCGGCCCTGCTGTCATCGCTGGCCGACCCCACGCCGGAGGGTAAATCCATCGTGCGCCTGGGGCGCGAACAGGGCTGCCGCCACGCAGAGCCCGAACAGGCCCATTACCTCGCTTTCAGCGCACAGACACGGATGTCCGGCGTCGACCTGGGGACGTCCAGAAGCATCCGCAAAGGCGCCGCCGACGCCATCCGGGCGCACGTGCAGGCGCTGGGCGGCGAGGTGCCGGCCGAACTGATCGGACGCGTGGAACAGGTTGCGCGCAAGGGCGCCACACCGCTGGTGGTGGCCGAAGGTCGCCATGTGCTGGGCGTGGTCGAACTGTCCGACGTGGTCAAGCACGGCATGCGCGAGAAATTCGCCCAGCTGCGGGCGATGGGCATCCGCACGGTGATGATCACCGGCGACAACCCGCTTACCGCCGCCGCGATCGCGGCCGAGGCCGGCGTGGACGACTACATCGCCGAGGCCCGTCCCGAAGACAAGCTGGCGCGCATCCGCCAGGAGCAGGCCGGCGGCCGGTTGGTGGCGATGGTCGGCGATGGCACCAACGATGCGCCCGCGCTGGCGCAGGCCGACATCGGCCTGGCGATGAACTCCGGCACGCAGGCCGCCAAGGAGGCCGGCAACATGGTCGACCTGGATTCGGATCCGGCCAAGCTGCTGGCCGTGGTCGAAATCGGCAAGCAGCAGCTGATCACCCGCGGTGCGCTGACCACGTTCTCGCTGGCCAACGACATCTCCAAATACTTCGCCATCCTGCGGGCGCTGTTCGCCGCGACCGTGCCTGCGATGGCGTCGTTGAACGTGATGGGCCTGTCCAGTCCACGCAACGCGGTGCTCGCCGCATTGATCTTCAATGCGCTGGTGATCCCTGCCCTGATTCCGTTGGCATTGCGCGGCGTCCGCTTCCGTCCGGCCACGGCCACGATGTTGCTGCGGCGGAACATGCTGGTGTACGGGCTCGGTGGCGTGCTGCTGCCGTTCGTGGCGATCAAGGCGATCGACTTCCTCCTGATGATGGTGATTGGCGCATGAATCGTTCGATGATGACCCCCGCAGAGACCACCGCACCGGCGCGCGCACATGCCCGGGCTGCGGCCGAGCGCGAAGCGAGACTGCAGCATGACGCCCCTTGGCGCCCCGCCGTGGTGCTGGGGCTGGGCAGCCTGCTGCTGGCCGGCGCGCTTTACGCCGGCGTCGGCACGGGGCTGGCACGGCTGGCCTTTCCGGCGCAGTCCGACGGCAGCCTGCTGCACGACGCGCAGGGCAGGGTGCGCGGTTCAGCGCTGCTGGCACAGCCTTTCGTCGGCGATGGCTGGTTCCAGACACGTCCGTCCGCGGCCAGCCACGATCCGATGGCGGCGGCCGGGTCCAACATGGCGCGCAGTAATCCCGCACTGGCTGCCCGCGTTGCCGAAGCCACCGCCGCTGTGGCTACGCGCGAAGGCATCCCCGCGGCGCAGGTGCCGGCTGATCTGGTGACCCAGTCTGGCAGCGGTCTGGATCCGGATCTCTCGCCGGCCGCCGTGCAGGTGCAGGTGGCCCGCGTGGCGCATGCGCGTGGGCTGTCCCCTGCCGCCGTACAGGCGCTGGTCGATGCGCAGGTGCAGGCGCCGCGCTGGGGCGTGTTCGGCCAACCTCGGATCAACGTGATGCGGCTCAACCAGTCCGTGCAGGCGGCCGCGCATGCACGGTGATGTCGTGGCGCACCGTGCTGGCGCACAATCAGCACCATGACCGATTCCCGCAGCCGCCAGGCCGATGCCCTCATCGAAGGACTGCAGCGCGATGCCGGGGGCAGGCTGACCGTGTTCCTCGGCGCGGCACCGGGCGTGGGCAAGACTTTCAGCATGCTCACGCGTGCGCAGGAACAGCTGCGGCGTGGCGTGGACCTGGTGGCGGGCGTCGTGGAAACCCATGGCCGCGCCGAGACCGCCGCGCTGCTGCACGGCGTGCCCACGCTGCCGCAGCGGCAGCTGACCTACCGCGACCGGACGCTGCAGGAAATGGACCTGGACGCCATCGTGCAGCGCGCGCCCGCGCTGGTGCTGGTGGACGAACTGGCCCATCGCAATGCACCGGGCAGCCGCCATGAACGTCGATGGCAGGATGTGCTGGAGCTGCTGGATGCCGGCATCGATGTGTGGACCACGGTCAACATCCAGCATCTGGAAAGCCTCAATGACGTCGTCCTGCGCATCACCGGCATCCGGGTCACCGAAACCGTGCCCGATGTCGTGCTGGATCGACTGCACGACATCGTGCTGGTCGACCTGCCGCCGCGCGAACTGATCGCACGCCTGCAGCAGGGAAAGGTCTACATACCGGAACAGGCCTCGCAGGCACTGCAGTCTTTTTTCTCCACCGCCAACCTGACCGCGCTGCGCGAACTGGCGATGCAGGAAGCGGCCGACCGCGTCGACAGCAGCCTGCGCGAGGTCCGCGCCGCGGGCGGGGAGGCGGCCTTGCCGTTGCGCCGACGCGTGCTGGTGGCGATCGATGGGGCTGGGCAGAGCGAGTATCTGGTCCGCGTGGCACGGCGCATCGCCGAGCGCCGCGATGCGCCGTGGACCGTGGTCACCGTGCAACGACGGCGCGCCGACGAAGCGACCCAGCGTGAGATCGACGCGGCGTTCGCGCTCGCACGCCGGCTGGGGGCGGACGCTGAACTGCTGCACGGCGCCAGCGTGGCTGACGCGTTGCTGGACCATGCCGCTCAGAACAACGTATCGACGCTGCTGCTGGGGCGTACGCGCGAACGTCCACTGGCCCGGATGCTCAACCGGACGCTCACCCAGCAGCTGATCCAGCATGGCGCGCACTACGAGATCACCATCATCAGCACGCCGCGTGCGCGCGCCAGGTCGCGGCGTGATCGCCAGCTGTCGCCCTCACCGGGCCAAGGCATGGAAATGCTGCAGGCGCTGGTCGCGTGCACCCTGGCCTGCGCGGTGGCGTGGGTCGCCGAACGCTGGGTGGGCATGGCGGATCTGTCGATGGTGTTCATCGTCGCGGTGGTGCTGGTCGCCGCCCGTACCCGCGCGAGCGCTGCGGTGCTCGCCGCCGGCCTGTGCTTCCTGGCGTACAACTTCCTGTTCATCGCACCGCGCTTCACCTTCGCCATCAGCGCGCGGCAAGGCGTGATCACTGTCTTTCTGTTCCTGGCTGCGGCGCTGGTGGCGGGCCGCCTTGCGTCACGCCTGCGCATGCAGGTGGTCGCGTTGCGCGCTGCCAACCGGCATGCACATGCCCGCCAGCAGCTGGGCCTGCAGCTCACCCGCGCCGCCAGCAATGAAGCGGTGGCCAGCGCCGGACGGCAAGCCCTGGAGCAGGCCTTGGAGGCACCGGCATGGCTTCGTATCGGCAGCGACGTGGCCCGCAGTGGCAGCGCCGTGCCGGGCGATACGGACCTGGCCGCCGCCGACTGGTCGCAGCGCCAAGGGCAGGCCAGCGGCCGTTTCACCGATACCTTGGCCGGCGCACGGTGGTGGTGCCTCCCCCTGCTGGATGGCGACGCACGCTGCATCGGCGTGGCGGCGCTGTGCTTTCCGCAGGGACTGGCCCGGTTGGCACCGGAACAACGGCAGCTGGCGATGGCGATGGTGGATGACATTGCCCAGGCCGCGCTGCGTACGCGCCTGGTGGCCGAGCTGGAACAGGCCCACGTCAGCAACGAGACCGAACGACTGCGCTCGGCGCTGTTGTCATCGGTCTCCCATGACCTGCGTTCGCCGCTTGCCGCAATGATCGGGTCGGCCGACAGCCTGGCCAGCTATGGCGAGGCAATGGATGGCAGCGACCGCCGTGCGCTGCTGGACACCATCATGCTGGAAGGCGAACGCCTGGACCGCTACATCCAGAACCTGCTGGACATGACCCGGCTCGGCCATGACGGGCTGACGATCAACCGCGACTGGATCGGCGTGGACGAGCTGGTCGGCTCGGCCGCACGACGGCTGCAGCGTTACCAGCCGACGGTGCAATTGGTACTGGACATCCCGCCGTCACTTGCCCCCATCTGGGTGCATCCTGCACTGGTCGAACAGGCCCTGTTCAACGTGATGGAGAACGCCGCGAAGTTTTCCCCGCCGGGCGCGCCGGTGACGGTCAGCGCGCGGTTGCAGGGCGCCACGCTGGTGGTCGACGTGCTCGACCATGGGCCCGGCATCCCGGCCGATGAGCGGGCCCGCATCTTCGATATGTTCTACAGCGTGGAACGCGGTGATCGCGGCCGCCACGGCACCGGGCTGGGCCTGGCCATCTGCCAGGGCATGATCGGCGCACATGGAGGCAGCGTGCAGGCGCTGGCAGGACAGGACGGACGCGGTACGCTGATACGGATTTCGCTGCCTCTGCTCACCCCTGCCGGTCACCCCGATGCCGCTGCCGCCTGACACCGCTCCCTCCATCCCCCCCGCCTGCGTGCTGGTCATCGACGATGAAGCGCAGATCCGCCGCTTCCTGGATATCAGCCTGCGTGCGCAGGGCTACCGGGTGGTGCAGGCCGCCAGCGGCCAGGAAGGGCTGGAACGACTGGTCGCGGAGCACGTGGACCTGGTGATCCTGGATATCGGCCTGCCGGACCGGGAAGGGCACGAGGTGCTGGCCGACCTCCGGCAGTGGAGCCAGGTGCCGGTGATCATGCTGACGGTCCGCGCAGGCGAAGCAGAAAAGGTGCGTGCGCTGGATGCCGGGGCCAATGACTACGTGACCAAGCCGTTTGGCACGCAGGAGCTGATGGCACGCGTACGGATGCTGCTGCGCACGCGCGCGTTGCCGCTCGACGGGCAGCCGCCGGTGTTCGACGATGGGCATCTGCGCATCGACCTGGTGCGCCGCGAGGTGGCGCTGGAGGGGATGCCCGTCACCCTGACGCGCAAGGAGTACGCCCTGTTGTCGCTGCTGCTGGTGAATGCCGGCCGGGTGGTGACGCAGCCGCAGATCCTGAAGGACATCTGGGGGCCGACCCACCAGCACGATACGCATTACCTGCGGATCCTGGTCGGCAAGCTTCGGCAGAAGCTGGGCGATTCCGCGCTGCACTCGCGCTATCTGTTCACCGAACCGGGCGTGGGATTGCGGTTCAAGGGGTAGGAGCCGCTGCGCTCGCCGACCATGGGTCGGCGCTACCGAAGCAGGGCGCTACCAGGTACCGAGGTCCTGGTCACCCAGCAGGGGCTGCAGCTGTGCGCGGAACTGGCCCTTGATGCGCTCCAGTGCCGCATCGGTGTCGGCCTCGAAACGCAGCACCAGCACCGGGGTGGTGTTGGACGCGCGCACCAGGCCCCATCCGTCGGCGAAGTCGACACGCAGACCGTCGATCGTGGAGATGCGGCCGCCGACAAACGGGTTCTCCGGCGCCTGCGCCGCACTGACCACCAGCGATACGAGCGCGTGCGGCGTGCCATCGGCAACGGGCACCTTGATCTCCGGCGTGGAGAGGCTCTGCGGCAGTTCCTCCAGCACCTCCTGCGGCGTCTCCTCGCGCAGGGCAAGGATCTCCAGCAGGCGCGCGGCGGCATACAGGCCATCGTCGAAGCCGAACCAGCGCTCGCGGAAGAAGAAGTGGCCGCTCATCTCGCCGGCCAGCTCCGCATCCGTCTCGGCCATCCGTGCCTTGATCAGCGAATGTCCGGTCTTCCACATCATCGGGCTGCCGCCATGGCGCAGCACGAAGTCGGCCAGCTTGCCGGTGCACTTCACGTCATAGATCACCATCGCACCCGGATTGCGCAGCAGCACGTCTGCGGCGAAGAGCATCAGCAGGCGGTCGGCGAAGATGATCGTGCCGTCCGGCGTGACCACGCCAAGGCGATCACCATCACCGTCGAAGGCGATACCCAGGTCCGCACCGAAACGCTTCACCGTCTGCACGAGGTCCTGCAGGTTTTCCGGCACGCTTGGATCGGGATGGTGGTTGGGGAAGGTGCCATCCACATCGCAGTACAGCGGGATGACTTCCGCACCGATGGCTTCCAGCAGCGGCTGCACCAGGGCACCGGCCACGCCGTTGCCCGCATCGGCCACGACCTTCAAGGGCCGTTCCAGCTGCACGTCGTCGGCGATGCGCCGCACGTACTCATCGTTCACTTCGCGCTGCTGGTAGTTGCCGGGCGTCGCGGCCTGGGTCAAGCGGCCCTCGACGATGCGCGTATACAGCGCGGTGACCGCGTCGCCGGACAAGGTCTGGCCCGCGATGACGATCTTGAAGCCGTTGTACTCCGGCGGATTGTGGCTGCCGGTCACCGCGACGCAGCTGCCGGTACGCAGGTGATGGCTGGCGAAGTACACCACCGGGGTGGGTGCCAGGCCGATGTCGATGACATCGCAGCCCGCGCGGCGAAGCCCTTCGGCCAGGCCGGCGGCAAGTTCCGGGCCCGACAGGCGACCATCACGACCGATCACGACTTCGCGCAGGCCCTGCTCCACCACTTCACTGCCGATGGCCTGGCCGATCAGCGCGGCCACCTTGGGGCTCAGCTCATCACCGACCACGCCACGGATGTCGTACGCACGGAAGATGCCTGCCGCCAGCGTAGCGGCGGCGGCCGGCGGCGCGACGGGCCTGCTGTCATCCAGCGCGGGCGCGTCTGCTTCGGTGTCGACGGCGGTCTGCGCCAGGCTTTCGCGCAGGGTCAACCCGTGTTCTTCGGCCGCGGTGCGCGATGTGCGCGAAGGCAATGGCAGGCGCGACTTGCCCACCACCACCAGCACGGCAACCAGCACCAGCAACAGGGCCACGATGGAACAGCCGAGCGGCCCCAGTCCCAGCGGACCGGCCTCGATGGAGGGCACCCCGGCGGCCAGCCGCAGGCTGCTGCCCTTGATCGGGCGCGCCAGCACTTCACCGCTGTCGGCAAGCGCTGGGTTACCGCGCTCGAGCACGTTGAAACTTCCCTGGCGCAGCGCGAGGTAGCCGCTTTCCGGCGCCTGCACGGCATCCAGCGGTCCGGTGAGCTGCATCAGCGGCTGTTGTACGTAGACCACGGCAGCGTCTTCCGGGCCAAGCGGGACACGCGCGGCCAATCCGAACCGCGCGCCCTCTTTTGCACGCACCACCCGGGCAACCGGCGCCTCCGCGCCCAGCGCGGCCTCCAGCAAGGCGAGACGCGCGTACCCAAAGGCCGGCGGATCTGCGTAGGCGCTGTCCAGCGTGCCATTCCACACCTGCACGTCTTCGACGCCGGTCCAGCTTTCACGCAATGCCGTTGCCGCAGCGGTCGTGTCGCCGGCCTGCAGTGCCTGCTGCACCCGCGGCGCCTGCAACTGCCTGGCGAACTGCTGCACCTGACCGTCCAGCGCTTGTTGCAGTCCCTGCACGGCGGTATCGCGCGCCTGTTCCAGCTGCGTGCCGGTATGCGTCTGCCGCCATTGTTGCGCGGCACTCCAACCGAACCACCCGGCCAACAACAGCAGCAACACCGCCAACAACGGTCCCGTGCGCCCGCCTGCCGCTACTCCCTTCCCCTTGCCGATCATCCTGTCCCCCGAGAGTTCAGCGCACTCCGGTATGGCCGAATCCACCCGCGCCGCGCGTGCTGTCGCTGAAAGTATCCACTACCTGAAGGCCGACGCGCACGATCGGCAGCACGACCAATTGCGCGATCCGGTCACCGGGCTCGATGGTGAAGGCATCGCGGCCCCGGTTCCAGACGCTGATCAACAGCGGTCCCTGGTAATCGGCATCGATGAGGCCGGTCCCGTTGCCCAGCACGATGCCGTGGCGGTGGCCCAGCCCGGACCGTGGCAGGATCACCGCACACAGGTTCGGATCGGCTACATGGATGGACAGCCCGCTGGGCACCAGCGCGGTGTCACCCGGCTGCAGGGTCAGCGCGGTTTCCAGCGCCGCACGCAGGTCCATGCCGGCGCTGGCTTCGGTAGCGTAGGCCGGCAATGGCCAGCTGTCGCCGAAGCGCGGATCAAGCAACTTCACCTGCAAGGGCTGCAGGGACGGCGTGGCGGGACGGGATGCGGTGGTCATGCTTTGAGCCTTTGCGCGATGAGGGCGAGGAGGTGGGTGGCCAGTTCGGTCTTCGAGGTGGCCGGGAATACCTGCTCGCCGCCCTGCCAGTAGGCCGTGGCGGCGTTGTCGTCACTCTCGAACCCGCCCGTGCCCTGCCCCACCTGGTTGGCGATCACCAGATCCAGGCGCTTGTCGACCAGCTTGCCGCGCGCGTACTTCTCCACGTCGTGGGTTTCCGCAGCGAACCCGACCACCAGCTTCAACGACTGGGTCTGGGTGGCGACCTCGGCCAGGATGTCGGGCGTACGCACCAGGTCGATCACCAGTGACTGGCTGTCGGCGGTTTTTTTCAGCTTCTGCGGTGCTACGTGGCGCGGCGTGTAATCGGAAACGGCGGCCGCCCCGATGTAGATGTCGGCGGGCAGTGCGCCGAGCACCGCATCGCGCATCTGCGCCGCCGAACGCACGTCGATGCGCTGCACGCCTGCTGGCGTGGCCAGATGGACCGGCCCACTGACCAGCACCACGCTGGCGCCCAGCCGGGCGGCGGCGGCGGCGAGCGCATAGCCCATCTTGCCGCTGCTGCGGTTGCCGACGTAGCGGACCGGGTCGATGTCTTCATACGTCGGCCCGGCACTGATCACCACGCGCAGGCCTGCCAACTGGCTGCCGGCAACCGCTTGCTGCGTGTCCGCGTCAGCGCGTTCGGCGGCCACCAGCGCGGCCACGATGTCATCCGGCTCGGCCAGCCGGCCGGGACCGGACTCGCCTTCGGCCAGCGGACCGTCCACCGGCCCGACCACCTGCGCACCGCGCGCGCGCAGCAGCCCGATGTTCGCCTGCGTGGCCGGATGCAGCCACATGCGGTGGTTCATCGCCGGGCACACGGTGAGGGCTGCGGTACTGGCCAGGCACAGCGTGGTGACCAGATCGTCAGCATGCCCCTGCGCCAGCCGAGCCAGCAGGTCGGCGGTGGCGGGAGCGATCACGATGCGATCGGCCCAGCGCGCCAGCTCGATATGGCCCATCGCCTGTTCGGCCGCGCTGTCCCACAGGGTGGTCCGCGTGGGATGCCCGGACAGCGCCTGGAAACTCAGCGGCGTGACGAACTGCTGGGCACCCGCGGTCATCGCGACCTGCACCTGCGCACCTGCATCACGCAGCCGGCGCACCAGCTCCAGCGACTTGTAGGCCGCGATTCCGCCACCGACACACAGCAGCACCCGACGCCCTTGCAAAGGGCGCGGCGGTGCCGGGGAAGCCTTGGGTGAGTCAGCCACCGGAAAAATCCTATGCGCGCAAAGACATTAGCTTAGCCGAAAGCCCCGTAGACCCCCTATTTGAGGAGATATGACCGACGGATATAAGGACATGTATGGCAGCATCAAACGAAGCCGGATGTCGCCCCCGCCGCTTGCAACAAGCGGGCGTCTGTTATCGGTTCCGCACCAGCGCAGGACGTCTTTTTGTATATCCGGACCATCATCGCCGACGATCATCCGATCATCCTGTACGGTGCCCGCGTGGTCCTGCAGAACGCACAGATCGACGTGGTCGGCGAGGCGCCAGGCGGTGAAACGCTGCTCGCCCTGCTGTCCCGGCAGCCCTGCGACGTTGTCTTGACCGACCTGACCATGCCCGGCGAAGGGCTGGACGGACCCGAGCTGCTGGACCGCATCCGGACCGACCATCCCGACCTGCCGCTGGTGGTACTCACCGGCACCGCCAGCCCGAGCGTGCTGGCCATGCTGCTGGGAAGCGGCGTGCGCGGCGCGCTGGACAAGGCCGTCGACTTCGACGAACTGGCACAGGCGGTACGCACGGCCGCTTCCGGCCAAACCTATGTGTCGCAGCACCTGCGCTCCCATCTGGAAGCCCGCGACCTCGCCCACCGGACGCGCCCGGCCAGCCTGTCGCCCGGTGAATGCGAGGTGCTGGAGGGCCTGCGGGTGGGCCTGAGCATCAACGCCATCGCCCAGCGTCGTGGCCGCAGTCCGAAGACCGTCAGCCGGCAGAAGTCCGACGCGATGCGGAAGCTGGGGCTGACCGGCAACCATGAGCTGCATGCCTTCCTGCAGACTTGCCCGATCCGGGTCCCTGCCAAGGTCTGAAGCGGCGACACGCCGGTACCTGATGGGCCGCCGCCTGCGGTCACCGCACACTGCCGGCATGGCAATCCATGACTGGCCCCCCAATGAGCGCCCCCGCGAACGACTCCTGGCCAAAGGCCCCGGCGCGCTGTCCGAAGCCGAGCTGCTGGCCCTCTTCCTCGGCTCCGGCACCCGTGGCCAGGATGCGGTGCAGACCGCCCGCGCCCTGCTCGGCGCGCACGGACCACTGCGTCGCCTGCTGGACCTCCCCGCCGCCCAGCTGGCACGGCTGCCGGGACTGGGGCCGGCCCGCAGCTGCGCGCTGGTGGCCGGACTGGAGCTCGCCCAGCGTCATCTCGCCGCCCGTCTCGGCGAACGCGAGGTGGTCGGACATTCACCGGCGGTGGCAGCCCATTATCTGCAGCACCGGTTGCGCGGACGCCCCAACGAGGTGTTCGCGGCGCTGTTCATGGACAACCAGCACCGTCTGCTGGCCTATGAAGAACTGTTCCAGGGCACGATCAATGCGGCGTCGGTCCATCCGCGCGAGGTTGTCCGCCGCGCCATGGCCCACAACGCCGCAGCGGTGATCGTCAGCCACAATCATCCCTCCGGCCATGCGGAACCGTCCTCGGCCGACCATGACGCGACCCATGCGCTGCAGCAGGCGCTGGCGGTCATGGACATCCGCCTGCTGGACCATCTGGTCATCGGCGAAGGCCCCCCTGTGTCGTTTGCTGAACGCGGTTGGTTGTTGCCTGTCGCCGCCCGCACGCCCCGCTAGCGCCGGGCCAGGGCGGCCAGACCCGCCCACGCCACGGGGATCCACAGCGGTTGCGGCGGCCCCAGCTGAGCGGCACCACGCTGCGACGTACGGTTGCTGCCGCCGTGGGGGGACAGATCGGCTAAAATGGGGGATTCCGCCGCTCACTTCACAGCAGGCCTCGTGAAAAATCTCCTCCGCGCCCTGATCAGCCAAGGCATCGAAGCCCTGCGCGCCAATGGCACCCTGCCCGTCGACTCCCTGCCGCCGGAATTCGTGGTCGAACGCCCGAAGACCCGGGAACACGGCGACTTCGCCACCAATGCCGCGATGCTGCTGGCCAAGGCTGCGCGCAGCAATCCGCGCGCCATCGCCCAGGCGTTGGTAGAGGCGTTGCCGAACAGCACCGATGTCAGCAAGGTCGAGATCGCAGGCCCCGGCTTCATCAATTTCCACCTCGCGGCCAGCGCGTTCCAGCGCGAGGCCGTCAGCGTGATCAAGGAAGGTGTCGACTACGGTCGCAACCTGTCCGGCAATGGCCGTACGGTCGGCGTGGAGTATGTGTCCGCCAACCCGACCGGACCTTTGCACGTCGGCCACGGCCGTGCCGCCGCGATCGGTGACTGCGTTGCCCGCGTGCTGGATGCCAATGGCTGGAACGCCAAGCGCGAGTTCTATTACAACGATGCCGGCGTGCAGATCGAGAACCTCGCCCTGTCCACCCACGCACGGGTCAAGGGCATCAAGCCCGACGAGCCCGGCTGGCCGGAAGGCGGGTACCGCGGCGATTACATCCAGGACGTGGCCGACGCGTACATGCGCGGCGCCAGCGTCGACCTGGAAGGCACCATGGTGGTCGGCGCCAAGGATCCCGACGACATGGCGGCACTTCGTCGTTTCGCCGTGGCCTACCTGCGCAACGAGCAGAATCTCGACCTGGCCGCATTCGGCGTGGATTTCGACATCTATTTCCTGGAAAGCTCGCTGTACAACGACGGCAAAGTCGCCGAAGCGGTGCAGCGCCTGCAGGAGTCGGGACATACCTATGAGGAAGGCGGCGCGCTGTGGCTGCGCTCGACCGACTTCGGTGACGACAAGGACCGCGTGATGCGCAAGTCCGACGGCACCTTCACCTACTTCGTCCCGGACGTGGCCTATCACCTGACCAAGTGGCAGCGCGGCTACGAGCGCGCCATCACTGAACTGGGCGCAGACCATCACGGCTCGCTGTCGCGCGTTCGCGCCGGCCTGCAGGCAATGGGCGTGGGTATCCCGCAGGGCTGGCCCGAGTACGTGCTGCACCAGATGGTGACGGTGATGCGTGGCGGCGAAGAGGTGAAGCTGTCCAAGCGCGCCGGCAGCTACTTCACCCTGCGCGACCTGATCGAGGAAGCCGGCCGCGATGCGACCCGTTGGTTCCTGATCGCGCGCAAGCCGGACTCGCAGCTGACCTTCGACATCGATCTGGCGCGGCAGCAGAGCAACGACAATCCGGTGTTCTACGTGCAGTACGCCCATGCCCGCGTGTGCAGCCTGCTTCGCCAGGCGAACGAGAAGGGAATGGGGTATTCACAGGAGCAGGGACTGACCGCGCTGCGTACGCTGGACGACGAGTCGTCGCTGAACCTGATGAATGAAATCTCGCGGTATCCGGAGGTGGTGGAAGCCGCCGGCATTGCGCTGGAACCGCATCTGGTCGCGCAGTACCTGCGTGAATTGGCACACGCGTTCCACACGTGGTATCACGGGACGCCGGTGCTGGTGGAAGACGCCGCCGACCGCGATGCCAAGCTCACCCTCGCCTGCGCGACGCGCCAGGTGCTGAGCAATGGCCTCGAACTCCTGGGCGTGGGCGCCCCGGAAAAAATGTAAGCACTGGAGACGTAGTAGACATGGCAGCACGACGCGGCAAAAGTCAGGCACGGCGCAACAGCAGCCAGGGAACGCCGGGATGGGTGTGGCTGATCGCCGGCGTGGCGATTGCCGCGGTGGTGTTCCTGGCCGCACCGAATCTGTTCAAAGGCGATGCCGACGGCTTCCTGCGTGCGGGCCCGCGCCCGGACCCGAATGCGCAGCCGGCGCCGGTAGCCGAGGCCGAGGGCGACGTGGGTTCGCAGGTGGAAACGCCTGCGGCGGCGAAGCCGGCCGAGCCCGCCAAGCCCGCCGCGACGCAGTACGACTTCTACACGCTGCTGCCCGGCAAGGAAGTGGAGATGTCCGACGCGGAACTGGCTGCCAGCGCGCGTGCCGAAGACCAGCGTCGGGTGCGGACGGAAGCGCAGCGCGCGCAGGCGGCGCTGGAAGGCAAGCCGGTACCGCCCGCTGCGGCCCCCGCGCCGTCGTCCACGGCGGCAACGACCACGGCAGGCACGGCCACCGCGCCGGCCAGCACGGCCCTGCCCGCCCCATTGAATGAGCGTCCGGCGTCGCCCCCGCCGGCGGCCGCCACGCCGGTAGCCAGCGCGCCTGCTGCTGCCCCCAACGCAACGGCAGCACCCGCGCCGGCCATCGCCGCTGCGGAAAGCAACGTGCGCTACATCCTGCAGGCCGGCGCCTTCGGTGCGTCGGGTGATGCCGAAGCGACCAAGGCCAAGCTGGCCATGATCGGCCTGCCGGCCCGCGTGGAATCGGCCCAGATCAACGGCAAGACGGTCTATCGTGTACGGATGGGGCCTTACGGCACCGCCGGCGAGCTGTCAGAAGCCAAGCAGAAGGTAGACGGTACCGGCCTGCAGGCGATGGCGATCAAGGCACAGTAACCGGCCGCCCGGGATCGGATCCCTTTCGTCCAGCGAAAGGAATCCGATCCCTGCTGCGTTCGGGGTCAGCCTTCGCGGGCGACCTGGAACCCGGCGAAGGACTGGCTGACCGGCATCACTTCCAAGCGGTTGATGTTGAGGTGCGGCGGCAGGCTGGCCACCCAGAAGATCTGCTCGGCGATATCGTCGGCCGTCATCGGATTGGCTCCGGTATACAGCTTGTCCGACGCCGCCTGGTCGCCGTGCGTACGCACCACGGTGAACTCGGTCTCCGCCATGCCCGGTTCAATGGTGGTCACCCGCACGCCACTGCCGTGCAGGTCCGCGCGCAGGCCCAGCGAGAACTGGCTGACGAATGCTTTGGTGCCGCCGTAGGCATTGCCACCCGGATACGGGTAGACGCCGGCCACGGACGAAATATTGATGATGGCGCCCTTGCGCGCGACCAGTTGCGGCAGCAGGCGGTGGGTCAGCGTGACCAGCGCCGTGACATTGGTGTCGATCATCGTGCGCCAGTCTTCCAGACGGGCCAGCTGGGCAGGCGCGGTGCCCTGCGCCAGGCCCGCGTTGTTCACCAGCAGATCGATCTGCGCGAACGCCGGCGGCAACGCCGCGAGCGCGGCATCCATCGCCTCTGCATCGCGCACGTCGAATACGGCGGCGTGTACCCGGTCAGCCCCGTAGGTGTCCACCAGCGGCTGCAGTCGCTCGCTGCGACGGCCGGTCGCGATGACGTTCCAGCCCGCCTTGGCAAAGCGATGGACGGCAGCGGCACCGAAGCCGGAGGTGGCGCCGGTGATCAGGGCAGTACGGGTCATCTGGCAACTCCATGGGGTCAGGCGGACATTCTGTCACTGTCGGCCAGCGCCTGTGTTGCCGGATCGGTTGCGGTGCGCTCAGCGTACGCGGAACACGCGCGCCTTCGGCAGGTCCGGATCGACCTGCAGGAACCAGCGGCCGGCGATGCCGGGCACCACTTCGATCTGCGGATCCTGCACGGCATGTCGCAGGGTCATCCGGCCCTTCAACACCTGCCATTGCTGGCCGTTGTCCAGGGTGAACAGCGTGCCCGGCTCCCACCCGGCGATGGTGCCGGTGGCGCGTGCCTTGATGGGCCCCTCGTCCAGGCCGATATGCATGGGGGCAGGCCGTGGCGACGCATCCGCCGCCGACGGGACGCCGGCTCGGGCGACGTCCGGCACGGTCTGCGGATGCGCGGCTTCTGTGTCCTGCAGCAGCCGGTTCAGCGCATCAAGCTGCGCCGTGCTCAGTCCGATATCGGCCAGCTTCGTCGGGTCGACCCGCTGCTGCAGTGGCACGAAGGCAGGCTGCGCCCAGGCCGGAGATGCCAGCATCAGGGCCGCCAAGGCAAGGAAAAAGCGAGCGCGCATCGGGGGTCCTGCTGCAGAGGGTCACAGCGCGCACTGTGCTGCAGTTCCGTGACCGCCGGATGACAGCGGATGGGGACGGTACAATGGTGGTCCCGGTACGCCGTACCGGTGGTGTGGAAGATCATGATCAACAACGATGTCCTGCGCAGCCTGCGCTTTGCCCTCGACCTGAGCGACAACCACATTGTGGTGCTGTGCGAACTGGCCGATCCCGCCTTTCCGGTGACTGCCGAGCAGGTCAATGCCTGGTTGAAGCAGGAAAACGAAGCAGGCTTCGAACCCTGCAGCGATGAGGCGCTGGCCCATGTGCTGGACGGCCTGATCGTGCACCTGCGCGGCCGCGACGAGACCCAGCCACAGCGCGCCATCGAGACGCGCATCGACAACAACCTGATCCTGAAGAAGCTGCGCGTTGCTTTCCAGCTGCGGGACGTGGACCTGCACGAGATTTTCGTCGACGCCGGCTTCGCCGTGACCAAGCCGGAGCTGAGCGCCGTGTTCCGCCAGCGCGACCACAAGAACTTCCGCAAGGCCGGCGACCAGCTGCTGCGGTATTTCCTGAAGGGCCTGGTACTGCGGGTGCGCGGCGCGGCGAACGGGTAAGAGTCCCTCGCGCCGCCCTGTAACGAACGCGCACGGTAGCGCCGAGCCCCGCCCGGCGGGCGACATCAGGGCATCGTGACGGACGGGCGGCCGGGCACGGCTCGGCGCTGCGGCTAGAAGCTGGCCTGCAGCGCCAGTTCCAGACGGCCGCCGGCATTGCCGGGAAACAAGGTGCGGGCAGCGCCGTCGGTAGCGTGGCCGGTGACGCGCAGTTCCCAGTGTTCGGCCATCGCGCGGATCAGGCTGACCTGCACATGCTGGTAGTTGCGCGCCTGCGCGCTGGCCAGCCAATAGCGGCCGTAGACGGCCTCCAGGCGCGTGTCGGCCCCCAGTGTGAGGCGTCCACCGATCTGTGCATAGGTACCGGCGTCACCACCGGCCAGGGCATCGCGCGAATGCGCCAACTGCAGCCACGCGCGTTGCCGGAAGGTCGCCGTGGCGGACAGTTCGGTCCAGTCCAGCGCGCGTCCAGTAGCGGGGTAGACGTAGCGCACGACGCTGCCGTCCAGGCCCCATGCGGGCGTCAGATCACCGCTCCACCCCAGTGCCGCATCGAACTCGCTACGCGCACCGACGTCCGGCGTGAACGCGACATTCGATCCCCACACACTGGCATACAGCCCATTGCGCGCGCTGAGCCGCACGCCCGCCTGCACCGCGGGATCGCCACCGGTCTGCGAGCTGCCACGCCAGACATAGTCGCTGGCCAAGGCCAGGCTTCCGCTGCCCGTTGCGCCCGCAGTGGCCTGCGCCCCCATCCCTGCCACCAGCAGCCCTGCCGCTGTGTACCTGCGCATCCCATCCCACTTCATGCTGCTGTCCTGTGCAATGACGGCAGGGCCGTCGGAGCTAAGCAGTGTGGAAGGACGGGGCGTAACCGATCGATGGCGCCGGCCCCGGTTGCGCGCAAAGACGACGTAAAGTCCGCGCGCGCTATCATGGCCCCCTGTTCAACGGAGCACCTGCGTGGACGCGATCCTGACCCCTGTATCGATCGGCGAGCTGATCGACAAGATCACCATCCTGGAAATCAAGGCCGAACGCATCTCGGATGCGGACAAACTGGCCAACATACGCACCGAACTGGACGGCTTGCTGCCGTTGTTCGCCGCGCAACGCAGCAGCCAGCCGGCGCTGGATGCCCTGAAGCAGCAGCTGAAGGCCATCAACGAGCGCATGTGGGATATCCAGGACCAGCTGCGCGACAAAGAAGCGGCGCAGGTGTTCGACGACGCCTTCGTGCAGCTCGCGCGCGGTGTCTATGGCACCAACGGCGAACGTGTGCAGGTGAAGAACGAGATCAACCGGGTCGCCGGTTCGGCGCTGGTGGAAGAAAAACAGTACCAGGGCGAGTAACGCGCAGGCCGTGTGCTGGAACGGAAAAAGCCCGGCAATTGCCGGGCCTTTTCGTCATGCGCGGGGCGTGCACATGACACGCGCGCAGGGTCTTACCAGCTGAAGCGCGGGCCGACCGACCATTCCTTGTCGCCATCACGGTTCATCTTGATGTCGCCGTTGATGCCCCAGTTCTGGTTGAGCTTGACCTGGGCACCCAGGCGACCGTACCACTGGCCTTCCGGATTGACGCCCTTCTTCTTGTCGTAATCTTCGTAGCCGCCCATCGCGTAGACCTCGGCATGCTCACCGAACGCGGTACGGATACCGGCTTCAGTGCTCCAGCCATTGAAGTCCAGGTTCGAACCCTTCAGGTTGCGGTTGTTGTAAGCCGCACGTGCCACGAAGTCGGTCGACGGCGCGATTTCGACGTTGTAGCCGACGCCCAGGCGCCACTGGTCCAGGTCGGTCTTGGTTGCGTCCAGTTCCTGCTGGCTGTACTCACCGAACACATGCATGTTCGGCAGCACGCCGTAGGAACCCTTCACGCCCCAACCATCGGCCTTCAGCGCATCGGCCTGGGTCTTCACGTAATCAGCTTCGGCGTAGTTGTACGACAGGTTCTCAGCGGCCGAAGCAGCGAACGGCAGGGCAGTGGCCAGAGCCAGGGCAATCAGCGAAGTCTTCATGGGGGTACAACCTCTTGTCTTTCTGGTTTTGTTGCAGCAGCGCCAGAGCGCCGTCGCATCGGGTATGTAAAGTTTCCGTTTTTTGACCTAACCCCATCCTGAAAGCAGAAATGTGATTTTGGGGCTGTATTCAGCTGTTTTCAGGCATACGCGCGCGCCTTTCATTTCCAAGCGTGCAGAGGGCGTTCACGGCAGACGCCGGCCGCGCGGCGTAAACAGACGGGAAAGCGCACCCATCGCGGCTGCAGCGTGTCGATTTCCGTCGCCTGGGTTCGTCATACCCATGAAGGCACTGCGTCCGCAGGCCAGCAGGAGCAACGCCATGAGCTACATCGACGGATTCGTTCTCGCCGTACCTACGGCGAACAAGCAGGCCTTCATCGACCACGCGCGTACGGGCGGCTCGGTGGTCATGGAGTTCGGTGCGACACGGGTGGTCGAATGCTGGGGCGATGACGTCCAGCGCGGCAAGCTGACCGATTTCTTCGGTGCGGTACAGGCCAAGGACGACGAGACCGTCGTGTTTTCCTGGATCGAGTGGCCGGACAAGGCCACGCGCGATGCCGGCATGAAGAAGATGATGGACGACCCGCGCATGGATCCGGCAACCAACCCCATGCCCTTCGACGGCAAGCGGATGATCTTTGGCGGCTTCGTGCCGGTGGTCGAGTTGCCGTAAGGGAGGGTGGCCGTTTTCAGGGTGCGCGTGGATCCGGCTCGTCGCTGGCGGGCGCACCCATCGCCATGCCTGCCCCCATGCCCCCCATGGCGCCCATGCCGGCGCCCCCCGCGCCACCGCCGCCCTTGCCGGCACCACCGCGTTCGCCGCCATCGCCGCGGCCCTTGCCTGCCCCACCGCCACTGCTGGCGGGGCGGGTCGGGCCTTGCCGTGGAATGGCCAGGCCGGCCGGGATCGGCGCAAGATCCAGCGCCTCACGGACGAAGTCGCGCAATGACAGCACCAGCTCGTGGGTGTGCACCGGTCGCCCCTGCGCAAGTTCGGTCGCCGCGTGGGCCGCCAGCCGCACCTGCTCGTCGGTGCCCAGCAGCAGGATGTCCGACAGGGCGGCTTCGACGGCATCGCGGATGCGACGCGCCCGGTCCGATCCGGGTTCCATCACACCGTCCACATGCGCGCGCTCGCGCAGTTGCCGCAGGTGTGCAGGGCTGACGTCCAGGTCGCCGGTGAACGATCCGCCCAACGTCTTGTAGGCGGCCATCAGCGTGCGCAGGCGTTCGTTGATCTGCCGGTTCTCGCGCTCGCGGCGTGCCTGCAGGGTCTGCATCACCAACAGGCGGATGCCTACGCCGAGCAGGGTGATGATTGCCAGCCCACCCAGGGTGGACAGCACGGCTTGCCAGGAACTGAAATCGAGACCGCGCATCGGGCCATGCCTCGCAGAGGGAGGTGCCCATGATGCCCTGCACGCTGTGTGCAGCGGCATCATCGTCCGCTCCCCTGCCCATCAACGGGCGGCAGGGGATACGGCCACGCGCTTACTTGGCGCGCTTGGTCGCGCCCTTGCGTGCGGCAACCTTCTTCGCCGGCGCCTTGCGCGCTACGGCTTTCTTCGCCGGTGCAGCCTTGCGGGCAACGGTCTTCTTGGCGACAGCCGTCTTCTTGCCCACTGCCTTCTTCACCGGTGCGGCTTTGCGCGCGACGGTCTTCTTGGCAACAGCGCTCTTCTTGGCGACGGTCTTGCGGGCAACGGCGGACTTCTTGCCGACAGCCTTCTTGGCAGCAACGGTCTTCTTGCCAACGGTCTTGCGGGCAACCGCTACCTTCCTGGTCGCCGTCTTCTTGGCGATAGCGGTCTTCTTGGCGACAGCCTTCCTGGCAACAGCCGTCTTCTTGCCCACTGCCTTCTTGGCGACAGACTTCTTGGCGACAGCCTTCTTGGCCACGGCGACCTTCTTGCCGATGGTCTTCTTGGCAACAGCGGCCTTCCTGGTCGCGGTCTTCTTGGCCACGGCAACCTTCTTGCCGACGGTCTTCTTGGCAACAGCGGCCTTCCTGGTCGCGGTCTTCTTGGCCACGGCGACCTTCTTGCCGACGGCCTTCTTGGCAACAGCGGCCTTCTTGGTCGCGGTCTTCTTGGCTACGGCCACCTTCTTGGTCGCGGTCTTCTTCACTGCAGCTGCTTTCTTGGTCACGGCCTTGGTGGCGGCGGCCTTCTTCTTGGCGACCGTCTTGGTCAGCGCAGCGGCTTCAGCCTGGGCGTTCTTCTTGGCCGTTTCCAGCTTCTGGCGCGCCTTGGAGAGGGACTTGCCGACCGACTTGGCTGCATCGTCTGCCTTCTTTGCCACGGCCTTTTCGACCTTGGCGACCGACTTCTTCGCCGCGGCGACGCGGGTGGTTGCCGCCTTGCGAACACGCTTGGCCGTCGTCTTGACCGCAGCCACGGCGTCCTCGGCAGTGTGGGCGATGGTCTCGCCAACGTTGCTTGCAGCTTCTTTCACGTTCTCGACGGTTTCGCTCAGCGTCGTCGTCACACCATTACCGTTGCTCATGATTTGCCCTCCTGGGGGGCTGGAATGTCAAAACGGAGGCGATGCTATACCGGCAGCCTGCATCGTGGAACGGGAAACTGCGCGCGTGCAAGCAACCGTTGGGCCCCTATGTGCCGCAGATGCACCGCATGCGCGATCACCAATATCGATAAAACAGCGCTTTTATGCTGGTTTCCAGCAAATACCGCGGTACCGGAGGCAACAGAGCGGACCTGCCTGCAGCGCACCCGGCGTGACATGCGAAGCGCGCATCGACATCGGTGTTTGCGCGGAATTGCGCAACTTTGCCAGCAGCAAGCGACCACTTTCATGGCATGTTTAGTCCTTGCGGGAGACACTGCGGCAGCCCCTCCCGGGCAACGCAGCCACCCAACTGCATCGTGTGCATCGCCAGGTCTCGACGCTGCCGCCGCGATCACGCAAGCTCGCTCCATCCACTACCTGTTCCTGCACGGACCACGATTCCCATGCGACCGATTCCGACCCTGCTTACGCTCGCGCTGGCCGCTGCCTTCGGCGGCTTCGTTGCCACCGGCATCAACGCACACCTGGATAACCGCGCCGAAGCCGCGCCTGCGCCGGTGAGCATCCCGACGACGACCGCGCTGCCGGCCTCGGTCGCAGGCCAGCCCGTACCCTCGCTGGCGCCGATGCTGGAGAAAGTCACCCCCGCCGTGGTCAGCGTCAACACCAAGCAGGTCGTGCGGGTGCGCAATCCCTTCTTCGACGATCCGTTCTTCCGCCGCCTGTTCCCCGACGTCCCGCAGGAGCGGATCAACGAGTCGCTGGGCTCGGGCGTGATCATCGATGCGGCCGAGGGATTGGTGCTGACCAACCACCATGTCATCGACAACGCCGACGATGTGCAGGTCACGCTGTCCGATGGGCGCACCGTAAAGGCCGAATTCCTGGGCTCCGACGCCGACACCGACATTGCGCTGATCCGGATTCCCGCCGATGGGCTCACCGCCATCAGCCTCGGCAACAGCGACCAGCTGCGCGTGGGCGACTTCGTGGTGGCGATCGGCAATCCCTTCGGCTTCACCCAGACGGTGACCTCGGGCATCGTGTCGGCCGTGGGCCGCAGCGGCATCCGTGGGCTCGGTTACCAGAATTTCATCCAGACCGATGCATCGATCAACCCGGGCAACTCCGGTGGTGCACTGGTCAACCTGCAGGGGCAGTTGGTGGGCATCAACACCGCCAGCTTCAATCCGCAGGGCAGCATGGCTGGCAACATCGGCCTCGGCCTGGCCATCCCCTCCAACCTGGCACGCAACGTCGTCGACCAGCTGGTCAAACATGGCGTGGTGGTGCGTGGCACGCTGGGTATCGAAAGCCAGAATCTGACGCCTCAGTTGGCGCAGGGGCTGGGCTTGTCCGAGTCGCGTGGTGCGCTGGTCAGCCGCGTGCTGGCTGGATCGGCCGCCGCGGCGGCAGGGGTGCGCGCCGGTGATGTCGTGCTCAGCGCCAACGGACAGCGGGTGGACAGTGCACAGGCGCTGCACAACATCGAAGGGCTGGCGGCGGTGGGCAGCACCATGGCCCTTGAACTGCGCCGCGATGGCAAACCCCTGCAGTTGAAGGCGACGTTGAAGGAACAGGCGCGCGCCATCGCCGGCGACACCCTCGATCCGCGCCTGGGCGGCGCCACGTTCATCGACCTGCCCGAGTCACTGCGGCAGTCGGGCATCAGCGGGGTGCTGGTCAACGAGGTCACGCGTGGCAGCCGGGCTGCCGCTTCCGGCTTGGCCAAGGGCGACATCGTCACCGAGGCCAGCGCCGGTGAGTTCGCCGACCTGGCGAGCTGGAAAGCCAACTTCCAGCAGCGCCCGCCGCAGCTGGTGCTGCGCATCGTGCGCGGCAATGCCCGTGGGCAGTTGGTCATGCGCTGACGGCATGCCCTACCGTAACGCCCCCTATACCCGGGCGGTGGTATCCATGTCGTCCGTGGCCATTCCGCTTCCCGGATGGCGGCTGCCAATCCCACAGAACAGGAGTTTTTCATGAGCCCCACCAATACCGAAAACCTGAAAGACCAGCTGGGCGAAGCGTCCACCCACCTGAAGTCGGCTGCCAATGCGGCAGGCGGCGCGATCAAGGGTGCCGCTGGCGCGGCAGGTGACGAACTGCGTATCGGCAAGGCCAACGTCAAGGCCGAGCTGTCTGACACCGCCCTGTCTGGTCTTGCTGCTGCCGAGTTCGGCGGTGCCGCCGCCAAGGAACAGGTCGATGCGCTGATGGACAAGGGCAAGGACCTGGTCGACAGCGCTGCCGAGCTGATCCGTGAGCGTCCGCTGGCTTCGTTCGGCGTGGCCTTCGCGGCTGGCTGGCTGATCGCCAAGTTCGCCAACAGCGGTAACGACAAGTAAGCCGCGGCGTGAGCGAAAGCGAAGACAGCGCACGCGGTCCAGATCCAGCGGCCACCCCGCCGCTGGATGAAAGCATCCGCGAGGTCACCCGTGCCAGCCGCGCAACGGCCGACGCAGCGAAGCATTCGCTGCGTTCGCTGCGCCGCCTGGCATCGGCTGACTTCGCGCTTGCGCGCAGCGCATTCGGTCGGGCGCTGGCCTGGGCCGGCGTGGCCATCGTATTCGGTGCGTCCGCTTGGCTGTTCCTGGCGGCCACCTTCATTGCCCTGCTGCAGAGCTGGGGCATGTCATGGCTGCATGCATTGCTGATGACGTCGGTGCTCAGCCTGGTCATCACCGGGCTCGCCGCATGGCGGGTGTCTTACTTCTTCCACCATACCGGCATGCATTCCACGCGCCGCCAGTTGTCCAAGCTGGGTCTGTTCGACGAACCCAGCGAAGAAGATCCGGATGCGGGCGTCAAGATTCCGGAGGGCAAGCCATGAAGTTCAGCACCCTGCGCAGCCGCGTGAAGCGCTGCGAACAGGTCGTCGCCGTGCGGTTGGTGGACACCCAGGACAACTGGGGCGTGCTCAGCCAGGTGTGGCGCAGTGGCTGGTCGCCGTTGCGCATCATCGTGGCCGGCGTGGCCAGTGGTTTCGTCGCCGGCAAGCTGGAGATACCCGGCAAGGTGAGCGGCGCACGCTGGCTGCAGATGGTCGGCTCGGTCTCCAATCTCGTGGCCAGCGGCCAGGCCGCCTTCGCTTCGGCGATGGCCGCCCATGCCGCCGGCACCGCTGACGATGCCGCCGAACAGGCCGATGCGGCCGCGGAGAAAGTAGACGATGCCGTCAACCCGACGGCAACGGCGGCCGCGGCCGGTGCGGCAGCGGGTGCTGCAGCCGCCGCACGGAACACGCCACGAACGGGAACTACCGGCGTCTCGCAGGAGCGTGATGCGGGCACCGGTCCGCGTCCCGCAGAGGCCGCCACGGAATTGTCCGAACGTTGACATGGTCACCCCGCCGCGTTGATCGCGGCGGGCGGATAATGACGTACTTTCCCCTGCCGGTGCGTCGATGAGCGAGTCCCTTACCACCGGTCCGGCGCAGACAGCGCCCACCCCTCCATCCCCCCGTCCGCGTGCCCCGGTTGCCCTCGTGGTGCTGGCGACGCTGGCGGTGGCGTTCACCCTGTGGGCGGCGCAGGCGATCGTGCTGCCGATCCTGCTGGCGATGTTCTTTGCCCTGGTCGGCAATCCGATCCTGCGGCTGCTGCAGCGCATCTGGGTGCCGCGTCCGCTGGGCGCGATCCTGGTGATCGTGCTCGGCCTGGGCGCCACCACGGCGCTGGCCGTGCAGTTGGTGGTACCGACGATGGAATGGGCCCAAGAGGCGCCGCAGCAGCTGCGCAAGATCGGACGCCAGGTGCAGAACCTGACCAAGCCGGTGCAGCAGGCCAACCAGGCGGCGGAGAATTTCGCCCGCGTTGCTGCCGGCGAAGGCACCCGACGCGTACAGGTGGTGCGCACCCAGCTCGATGACCCGTATAAAGCCATCACCCAGGCACCGCGCCTGCTCGCCTCGGTGCTGGCGGTGGTGCTGCTTACCCTGTTTTTCATGATCTACGGGCAGAACCTGCAGCGCCACGCGATCGCCCTGTTCCCCAGCCGCCAGCAACAGCGCTTCACCACCGATATCCTGCGCGCCATCGAACGCGAGGTCTCCCGCTACGTGCTCACCATCTCGGTGATCAACAGCCTGGTCGGCCTGCTGTTCGCGGGCGTGCTGATGCTGTTGGGCCTGGACATGCAGGATGCCCTGCTGTGGGGCACCGCGGCGGCGCTGCTCAACTTCGCCCCTTACGTGGGGCCGCTGATCGGTGTAGCGCTGATGCTGCTGGTCGGCTTTGTCGAGTTCCCCGACCCGCTGGAGGCCGTACTGCCGGCGGCGGCGTATCTGGCCCTGCATACCCTGGAAGGGCAGATGGTCACGCCGATCGTGCTGGGCCGGCGGATGAAGATTTCCCCGCTGGTGCTGATCCTTGCGCTGATGATCTTCGGCTGGTTGTGGGGCTTCGTCGGCCTGTTGCTGGCGGTTCCGCTGCTGGTGTGCGTGAAGCTGGTGCTGGCGCGGCTGGATGGCATGCAGGGGTGGTCACGGCTGCTGGAATGAAAGCCAGTTGCGACGGGCGTAGAATGGTCGGGTGAACTTTCCCATCCAAGCCATCACCCTCGATCTCGACGACACCCTGTGGCCCTTTGCTCCCATCGGCGCACGCATCGACACCGTGCTGCACGACTGGATGCAGGAACACAGCCCGGCCACCGCGGCGATGTTCCCGCTGGCGGCCATGCGTGAGCTGCGCGAGCGTGCGTACGTCGACAACCCCCACCTGCACCATGACCTCAGCGCGCTGCGACGCCTGACGCTGCAGCAGGCGCTGCAGGCCAGCGGCGCCGACCTCGCGCTGGTCGAGCCGGCGTACGAAGCGTTCCATGCCGCGCGCAACCAGGTGGAGTACTACCCGGATGCGCTGGAGGCCCTGCAGCGGATCGCCGCGAAAGTGCCCGTGGCCGCGCTGAGCAATGGCAATGCGGACCTGGAGCGCATCGGCGTATCGCACCTGTTCGCCTTCCAGCTGGGCGCGCGCGAGCACGGCGCCGCCAAGCCGGTGGCCAGCATCTTCCACGCCGCCTGCGCGCGGCTGGGCGTGGCGCCGGAGCACGTGCTGCATGTCGGCGACCACATCGACATGGACGTAGCCGGTGCCATCTCCGCGGGCCTGCGTGGCTGCTGGATCAACCGCGAGGCCGCTTCCTGGAACCACCCTTCGCTGCAGCCTGACCTGCAGTTCGACACCCTTACCGGGCTGGCCGACTGGCTTGATGCCAACGTCGCCGCCACCGCCACCAGGAGTTCCTGACCCATGAGCGATATCGTCGGTTTCGTTGCCGCGTCCGAGCACGCACTGCCCCTGCATGTGCTGGACCGCGCCGGTTTCAAGGACTGGAACGCCGGCCAACCGCCGGCCATGCAGGCATGGCTGCAGGCGCAGGGCTTCAACGGCAGCGCGCACAGCGTCGCCCTGCTGCCGGGTGAGCAGGGCATCGCCGGCGCGGTGATCGGCATCGGTGACGCCGCCGATGCCTACAGCTACGCCCATGCGCCGCACGCGTTGCCAGAGGGCAGCGTGTGGCAGCTGGCCAGCTCACTGGATGCCGCACAGCACGAGCTGCTGCAGCTGGGCTGGGGCCTGGGCAGCTACCGGTTCGATCGCTACCGCAAGCGCAACCGCGCACCGGCCCAGCTGCTGGCCAGTCCGTCGGCGGAAGTCGTTGCCCTGGTGCACGCCAGCCTGCGGGTCCGCGATTGGGTCAACACCCCTACCGAAGACATGGGACCGCAGCAGCTGGAAGACGCGGCGCGCACCATGGCGCAGGCGCACGGCGCGCAGGTCGAAGCGATCACCGGCGATGCGCTGCTGCAGCAGAACTTCCCGGCCATCCATGCGGTGGGCCGTGCATCGCATCGCGCCCCGCGGCTGATCGTGCTGCGCTGGGGCAAGGAAAGCGATCCGTCGCTGGTGCTGGTCGGCAAGGGCGTGTGCTTCGATACCGGCGGGCTGGACATCAAGCCGGCCGATGGCATGCGCAACATGAAGAAGGACATGGGCGGGGCCGCGCACGCGTTGGCGCTGGCCGGGCTGGTGATGGCGCAGGCGCTTCCTGTCCGCTTGACCCTGCTGGTGCCAGCGGTGGAGAACGCGATCGGGCCCGATGCCTTCCGTCCTGGGGAAGTGATCGCCACCCGCAAGGGGCTGAGCGTGGAAATCGACAACACCGACGCAGAAGGCCGGGTGATCCTGGGCGACGCGCTGACGTACGCGAGCGAGCAGCAGCCGGACCTGGTGCTGGACTTCGCCACCCTGACCGGCGCGGCGCGCATCGCGCTGGGCCCGGACCTGCCCGCACTCTTCAGCAATGACGATGCCGTGGCCCAGCAGTGGCTGCAGGCGGGCGAACAGACGCGCGATCCGGTCTGGCGCATGCCGTTGTGGCGGCCGTACCTGCGTTACCTGCACAGCGGCATTGCGGACCTGGCGAACGCCGGCTCGCGGATGGGCGGCGCAGTCACCGCCGCGCTGTACCTCGAGCGCTTCCTGGCCGAGGGCCAGCGCTGGGCCCACCTGGACGTGTACGCCTGGAACGACGGCGAACGCCCCGGCCGCCCGGCCGGCGGCGAAGCCCTCGCCCTGCGCTCGGCCTGGGCCATGCTGAAGACCCGCTACGCCTGAACCCCGAAAAAGGGGACGGAGGGGATTAAGTCGCGATTGGCCCGTTCAGGCCGATTGCGACTTAATCCCCTCCGTCCCCTTTTCTGTTTACGATGGCGCTATCCCCGCAAGTCTATTGCCAGGCAGGAACCGCCAATGCCCTTGTTCCGCTTTACCCGCCATGGCGGGACACCGCGTGGCCCGCGAGCGCATTCGCCGCTGCCCTGGATCGCGTTGATCGCGATGATCCTGGGCATCGTGGCGCTGGCCTTCGCCTGGCTGGCCGGCTGGATCGGCCGCGATCGGCCTACCGCGCAGCAGTTCACCGACACCATCGAGGCCACCGGCGCCGCGCACCCCGGCTTCCGCCGCGCGCACAGCAAAGGCGTCTGCGTCAGCGGCTGGTTTACCGGTTCGCCCGAGGGGGCCGCCTTGTCCAAGGCGGAGGTTTTCGCCCAGCCGCGCGTCCCGGTGCTGGGCCGGCTGTCGATCGGCGGCGGTGACCCGCATGGCGCCGATGCGCAGGCCCGCGTCCGCAGCATCGCGCTGCAACTCATCAGCCAGAATGGCCAGGAGTGGCGGATGGCGATGAACAGCTTCCCGTTCTTCGCGGTCCCTACGCCGGAGGCCTTCCTCGAACAGACCCGCGCACAGCTGCCCGAGCCGGCCACGGGCAAGCCCGACCCGGCAAAGATGGCCGCCGTGCTGGCGAAGTACCCCAGCGCACGCGCGTTCCAGCAATGGGCAAAGACCGCACCCTGGTCGAACAGTTGGGCCAACACCACGTTCAACAGCGTCAACAGCTTCTGGTTCACTGCTGCGGACGGCACACGACAGGCCGTGCGCTGGAGCTGGCAGCCGCAAGCGCCGGTCGTCGAACTGGACGAGCAGGCCCGGCGCACGGCGGGACTGGACTATCTGGCGGACGAGTTCCAGCAGCGTCTCGCGCAGGGGCCGGTGCGTTGGAACCTGATCGTCACGCTGGCCGATGCCGGTGATGCGATCGAGGATCCGTCCACGCCGTGGCCGAGCGAGCGTCGCCACGTGCAGGCGGGCGTACTGACCCTGGACCACCTGCAGCCGCAGGCCGGCGGCGCCTGCAACGACCTCAACTTCGATCCGTTGATCCTGCCTGCAGGTATCGAGGGCAGCGATGACGCCATTCTGGCGACACGCTCCGCGGTGTATTCCCATTCGTTCAACCGCCGCGAGCGCGAAAGTGCGCGGGGCCAGGCCGGCAATGATGCAGGGGTCGCACGATGAACACGCCTGACAAGAGCACCGGCCATTTCAATCTGCTGGCACGGGTGCTGCACTGGACGATGGCGCTGATGATCCTCGCGATGCTGTTCATCGGCGTGACCATGGTGGCCTCGCTGCACCTGCGTCCAATGCTGGTCGATATCCATCGTCCACTGGGCATCGCGATCGGCCTGCTGGTGCTGCTGCGCCTGTACAACCGCCTGCGTCACCGTCCACCGCCGCTACCGGCCGACCTGCCATGGTGGCAGGCCCTGGCCGCCAAGACCTCGCACTGGCTGCTGTACACGCTGATGCTGGCGATGCCCTTGATCGGCTGGTCGATGCTGTCTGCCGGTGCCTATCCCATCGTGCTGTGGAGCGGGATGAACCTGCCCGCGATCGCGCCGCACTCCCCGGCGGTATACACCGCACTACGCAGCGCACACAGTCTGCTCGCCTACGTATTGTTCGCCACGGTGCTGCTGCACATCGGCGCCGCGCTGTACCACGCCTGGGTCCGCCGCGATGGCGTGTTCCCGTCCATGGCCCGCGGCCCCAGGAAGTAAAAAAGGGGACGGAGGGGATTAAGTCGCATCTGGCACTGTTGGGCCAGATGCGACTTAATCCCCTCCGTCCCCTTTTTCAGAGCCAGCCTTTCTGGCGGGCGAGGCGGTAGGCTTCGATACGGTTGGCGACGCCCAGCTTGCCGATGCACTCGGACAGGTAGTTGCGTACGGTGCCGTGTGAAAGGCCGAGGTCGGTGGCGATTTCGCCGGCGGTCTTGCCCTCGCCGGCCAGGCGCAGCACGCGGCGCTCGCGGTCGGTCAATGGGTCGGCCTGCGACCAGGCGTCCAAGGCCAGCTGCGGGTCGATCGCGCGGGCGCCCTGCTGTACGCGCCGCAGCGCATCGGCGAGATGGTCAGCCGGTGCGTCCTTCAGCAGGTAGCCGAGCACGCCGGCATCCAACGCACGGCGCAGGAAACCCGTACGCGCGAAGGTGGTGACGATCACTACCTTGATCGGCAGCTGTTGCCGTGCGATGCGCTGGGCAAGCTCCAGTCCGGTCAGTCCGGGCATTTCGATGTCGGTGACCAGGATGTCCGGCTGCACCTGCTGCAGCATGCGCCATGCGGCTTCGCCGTCCGCTGCACTGCCCAGCACCTCGATATCCGGCTCAAGGCCGAGCAGCGCCGACAAGGCACCGCGCACCATGGCCTGGTCTTCGGCCAATACGATCCGGATCATGATGCTTCCCTGGATGACGTGGGATGAAAGGGGGCGGGCACACTGTGCGTTCCCTTGGGCGTTACCGGCATCGGCACGCTGGCCGCGATGCAGGTGCCGCCCTGCGGCGTTGTACTGATCTGCAGCGTGCCCTGCAGTGCCACGATGCGTTCACGCATTCCGGCGAGACCATTGCCTTCGCGCGTCACTCCACCGCGGCCATTGTCACAGACCTGCATACGCAAGGTGTTGCCCACACGCTCGAAGTCGACCTGCGCCGTGCCGGCACGCGCGTGGCGGGCGATGTTGGTGACCGCTTCGCGCAACACCAGGGCCAGCGCCCGCTCGGTTTCCAGCGGCATGGGCGGCGGTGGCTGGTACGCCAGGTGCACCTGCTGGCATTCCAGCAGCAGACGTGCCGACGCCAGTTCACCGGCAAGGTCGCTGGAGCGGAATCCGGTGACGGCGCTGCGCACCTCTGCAAGCGCCTGCCGCGCAATATCTTCCGCTTCGCCCATCTCCAGCCTGGCACGTGCGTCGCCACGATCGTACAGCTTGCGCGACAGCTCCAGCTTCAATGTGATCAGCGACAGGGTGTGGCCGAGCAGATCGTGCAGGTCGCGCCCGATGCGCTCACGTTCGGCGGTGGCGGCAAGGCGCCGTACTTCGTCCTGCGAAAGCTGCAGTTGGGCGTCGCGGTCCCTGTTGAGCGACTCGGTGTTGGAGATGAGCCCGATCACCACCGACATGAAGGGAATCCAGACCAGGTTCTGCCATGCCCACCCCGAGAGATACGCCGTGCTGACATACACGGCATTGAGCAGCAGCAACTGCAGAACATAGCGCCAGGTACTGCCGCTGCGGCAGACGCGCAGCATCACGCAACCGAACACGAAGTAGCTGATGCCCGAGGGATACCACGGCACCAGCACCAGGCTCAACGCCACCATCGCCAAGGCGTAGCGGGGCGCGTGGTGGCGCGGCGACAGCATCGTGCGCGCATAGAGGAAAAGGAACGTCGGGTAGCTGATCAGCGTCAGCACCCCCCAGCGCGCGGTGTAGCCGCCACCGAACAGCGGCGTCAGGAACACCCACGACGTCCATAACAGGTGGATGTAATCACTCCAGGCGGACTGTCCCCGCCGCCGATGATCGGCTGCAGCGGAATCCGGCGCAGGGCGCACGAGGGGGGCAAGCCACTTCAATGGCACAGGGGATTCCAGCAGGGGACGGTCGCGGCCGATCATGCCATGTCAGCCGATGCGGCGCAGGCGGCGAGAGGCAAGCAGTGCACAGCACACCGTCACCGCGACCAGCACCAGTACGTGCACGGTCGCGCTGCCGCTGGTCGGCTCGCCCATCACCGGTAACGCAAGCTGCGCCGCATGCCACGTCGGCCATAACGGCGCAAAGGTGCTGAACACCGTGGGCAGCGCGGACAACGGCACCCACAGACCTGACAGCAGGGCCATCGGCAGGTAGACCAGGTTGACCACGGCAGGGGCGGCATCGGCACCGACCCAGGTCCCGATCAACAGGCCGATCGCACCCAGTGGCAAGGCAACCAGCGCCGCCACGCCCAGCAGTCCGCAGACCTGCCCTGGGGCCAGCTGCACCCCTCCCAGCAGGCGCGCGGCAAGAATCAGCAATACCGCAACCATCAGCGCGAAGATCACCGCCATCAGCAGGCGCGCCAGCAGCGGCGCCAACGGCGGCACCGGCAAGGCGCGTTTCAGGGTCAACAGGCCACCGGCGCGATCAAGAGCAAACTGCACGCCGAAACCGAACAGCGCCGGTCCCATCGCACCGAACACACAGTAGGTCGCCAGCAGGTAACGCGCCGCGTGGCCGCGGCCCAGCAACACCCCGAACATCAGATAGAACAGCACCGGGAACAGCAGGCACGGCAACACGAAGGCCGGCGTGCGCCACGTACGGCGCAGCTCTGCCTTGAGCTCGGCGACATAGGGCGCCAACGCGCGCGTGGCAGGACGACGCGCCGCAGCGGTGGACGTCCGGGACGTGGCGTTCATTCGGCCTCCTGGGTCATTTCGACGAAGGCTTCGGCAAGCCCGCCGCCACGTACCTCCAGTTCCTGCAACTGCGGGTCGTCGGCCAGCAGACGCGCGACCACCGCTTCGGCCGGTTCGGCCAGCAGCTGCAGGTACGCACCGTCGCGCTGCACCTCGCGCACGCCAGGCCAGTGCCGCACGACGTCTACCTGCAGGGCGCTGCGGCAACGGATGCGGCGCGGTGCCAACTGTGGACGAAACGAGGCGATCGGCCCATCGGCAAGGACCCGTCCCTGCTCCAGCACGATCACCCGATCCGCCAGGGCTTCGGCTTCCTCCAGATAGTGGGTGGTCAAGACGACGCCACAGCCGTCACTGACCAGGCTGCGGATCGCTTTCCACATCACCTGTCGGGAATCGACGTCCAGCCCGGTCGTCGGCTCGTCCAGGAACAGCAGGTGCGGCCGGCCGCAGACCGCGATGGCGAACTGCACGCGCCGCTGTTGACCGCCGGACAGCTGGCCGTAGCGGCGATGCTGCAGGGATTCGATACCGGCCGTTGCCAGCGCCTCCTGCAGCGGCAGGGGATCCGGATAGCTGGCACGGAACTGATCGACCAGTTCGCCGACCTGCAGTTTCTCCGGCAGCGCCGTGCTCTGCAGCATCACCCCCACCTGCGCGCGCTGGCGCCGCGACTGTGGGTCCCCGCCCATCAGCACCGCGGTGCCGGCGTCGGCATGGCGCAAGCCGAGCAGCACGGCAATGGCGGTGCTTTTTCCCGCCCCGTTGCGACCCAGCAGCGCAAGCACCTCGCCGCCGTGCACCTGCAGGCTGATGCCACGCAGCGCCGGGGCAGCGCGGTAGGTCACCTTTACGGTGTCCAGTGAAGCGAGCGGTGTAACGGAGGGCGTGTGCATGCGGGGCATCCTGGCGGGCGGGCGGTGGTCTGCATGGATCGTGGATCACGCTGGCAGCTTCGCGGTTTCCGCCTGTGGCACGCAGTGCCCGCCGTCAGCCATATCAGGTGACAGCTGTCACTGCACCGGCAACGCAGGAGCGCGCATTCTGTGCAGGCACCGGAGCTCCCGTTTGCCCCTCGGGGACCGGGGGGTCACACTCCGCTCGATCCATCGTCATGGTCCCTATGAACGCCTCCAGTGAACTCCTGAAAGAACTTCGCATCGATCGCAAGACGCCGCCGCCGCCCACGCCGGGTGGCCGCCGCTGGCTGTGGATCGTGATTGCCGTGGTGGTGCTGCTCGGTATCGCCGCGGCGGTGTGGATGCTGCGCCCGCAGGCCGTTGAGGTACAGACGGCACCCGCAGTGGCCTTGGACGGGGCGGGCGCTGCCTCATCGGTGCTTGATGCCAGTGGCTACGTGGTCGCACGGCGCATGGCCACGGTATCGGCCAAGATCACCGGCAAAGTCCGCGAGGTGATGATCGAAGAAGGCATGCGCGTCGAGGAAGGCCAGATCATGGCGACGCTGGACCCGATCGATGCGGGCGCCCAGCGCGACCTGTCTGCCTCGCAGGTGCAGGCAGCCCGCAGCCAGGTGGCCGGATTGCAGGCGCAGCTGAAACAGGCGGATGCTGAAGCGGGCCGCCTGCAATCCCTGGTCGGGCAGCAGCTGGTGTCGCGTTCGCAGTTCGACCAGTCCATCGCCCAGCGCGACAGCCTGCGTGCGCAGCTGGATACCGCACAGCGCAACGTGCAGGTGGCGGGCAACCAGCTGGCCATCGCCGACCTCGGCGTGGACAACAACATCGTGCGCGCACCGTTCTCCGGGGTGGTCACCGCCAAGGCGGCGCAGCCGGGTGAGATCGTATCGCCGTTGTCGGCAGGCGGTGGCTTCACCCGTACCGGTATCGGCACCATCGTGGACATGGATTCATTGGAGATCGAAGTCGAGGTCGGCGAGGCCTTCATCGGTCGCGTGCAGCCGAAGATGCCGGTCGAGGCCACGCTCAATGCCTACCCGGACTGGAAGATCCCGGCGGAGGTGATTGCCATCGTTCCCACGGCGGACCGTGGCAAGGCGACGGTCAAGGTACGTGTATCGATCAAGACCCGCGACCCACGCATCGTGCCGGAGATGGGCGTGCGGGTGAGCTTCCTGGAGCAGCCGAAGGCGGACACCCAGGACAGGCCGAAGGGCGTGCGCATCCCGGCCACGGCGGTCGTGCAGCGCGACGGAGGCAGCGTGGTGTTCGTGCTGGCCGATGACCGCGTGCAGCAGCGCACGGTGACCCCGGGGCTGGCACTGAACGCAGACCGACAGATCCTGCAGGGCGTACGCGCTGGCGAGGCGGTGGTGATCGATCCGACGGACGCGTTGCACGACGGCAGCAAGGTAAAGGAACAACCGTAGGTTTTCTGTCTGACGGCCAGCGGCCGTTACAACCGCATCTGGAGAATCGGCATGTCGACCCTGGTTTCATTGCGCAACATCATCAAGACCTACCAGCGCGGACCAGAGCAGGTGAAGGTCCTGCACGGGATCGACCTGGACATCGAGAAGGGCGACTTCGTCGCGCTGATGGGGCCTTCCGGTTCGGGCAAGACCACCCTGCTGAACCTGATCGGGGGACTGGATTCGCCCAGCGACGGCGAGATCACCATCGAAGACGAGCGCATCGACCAGATGAGCGGCGGCCAGCTGTCCACCTGGCGCAGCCACCACGTTGGCTTCGTTTTCCAGTTCTACAACCTGATGCCGATGCTGACCGCGCAGAAGAACGTCGAGCTGCCCTTGTTGTTGACCCACCTCAACGCGGCCCAGCGCAAGCGCAACGCGGAAATCGCCCTGACCTTGGTCGGCCTGGCGGACCGCCGCAGCCACCGCCCCAACGAACTGTCCGGTGGTCAGCAGCAGCGCGTGGCCATCGCGCGCGCGATCGTGTCCGACCCCACGTTCCTTATCTGCGACGAGCCTACGGGCGACCTTGACCGCCAGTCCGCCGAAGAGATCCTGCAGTTGCTGCAGCAGCTCAACCGCGAGCACGGCAAGACGATCATCATGGTCACCCACGATCCGAAGGCCGCCGAGTACGCGACCCATACCGTGCACCTGGACAAGGGCGAACTTGCCGCCGCACCGCTGGCGCACTGACCGAGGGCACGCTGATGAAATACTTCTCACTGGTCTGGGCGCAGCTGTTCCGCAGCCGCACCCGCACCCTGCTGACCCTGCTGTCGGTGGTAGCGGCCTTCCTGCTGTTCGGCATGCTGGATTCGGTCCGCGTGGCGTTCACTGCGGGCGGTAGCGTGGAAGGCGCCAATCGGCTGATCACTGCCTCGCGGCTGTCCATCACCCAGTCGCTGCCGATCCGCCTGGACGCACAGATCCGGCAGGTCGCCGGCGTACGCGACGTCACCTACGGCATGTGGTTCGGGGGCATCTACCGCGATCCCAAGGATTTTTTCCCCAACTTCTCGGTGGCACCGAACTACTTCGACATCTACCGCGAGCTGGAGGTCGCCCCCGACCAGCTGAAGCGCTGGCAGGACACACGGACCGGCGCCATCGTCGGCGAATCCCTGGCGAAGAAGTTCGGCTGGAAGGTCGGCGACACCATTCCCTTGCAGGCCACCATCTTCCCGCGCGGTGGCAGTAATGACTGGCCGCTGGAGCTGGTCGGCACGTTCCGCTCCAAAGACCGCACCGTGGCCGGCAATGAAGAGCAGCAGCTGGTGATGAACTGGAAATATTTCGATGAGTCCAACGACTACATCAAGAGCCAGGTGAGCTGGTACACCATCACCCTGGACAATCCGGACCACGCCTCGCGCGTCGCCCAGGCCATCGATGCGATCTCGGCCAACTCCGACCATGAGACCAAGACCCAGACCGAATCGGCGTTCCAGCAGGCCTTCGTCAAACAGTTCGCGGACATCGGCATGATCGTGACGTCGATCATGGGCGCGGTGTTCTTCACCCTGCTGCTGCTGACCGGCAACACCATGGCGCAGGCCGTGCGCGAACGCATACCCGAGCTGGCCACGCTGAAGACACTGGGCTTCCAGGACCGCACCGTACTGACCCTGGTGATGGTGGAAGCCATCCTGCTGGTCGGCCTGGGCGGCGCGATCGGCATGGGCCTGGCGGCGCTCATCCTGCCGGTACTGGCGCCACAGACGCGCGGCCTGTTGCCGCCGCATGTACCCACCGCCACGTGGCTGGTGGGCATCGCCCTGATCATCGTGATCGGCATCGTGGTCGGACTGCTGCCGGCGCTGCGCGCCAAGCGGCTGAAGATCGTCGACGCGCTGGCCGGACGCTGAGGACATGACCATGAAGAACACCCTGAAGAAGTGGCTGCTCAATGCCGCGATGCTGTTCGCGCTCGCGGTCGGCCTGGCGTTCTGGGTCTGGCTGCCCTGGTGGGGGGTGCTGGCCGTCACCGTGCTGCTGGCGCTGTGGCTGCTGCTGGGCCGCAGTGGACGGCTTGCGCTGGCGGCCACCCGCATCGGCATCGCCAGCCTGCCGCAGCGCTGGGGCGCCTCGTCGGTGATCGTGGTCGGCATCGCTGGCGTGGTCGGCGTACTGGTGGCGATGCTGGCGATGGGTGCCGGCTTCCAGGCCACGCTCAACAGTACCGGCGATGACACCACCGCCATCGTGCTGCGTGGCGGCTCGCAGGCAGAGACCAACTCGGTGATCACCCGCACGCAGGTACCGCTGCTGTCGACCCTGCCCGGCGTAGCGCGGGACGACAAGGGACGCGCCCTGTTGTCGCCGGAGCTGTCACAGGTGGTCAACCTGGTATCGAAGTCCGACGGCACCGATGTCAACGCGCAGTTCCGCGGGGTGGGCGACATGGCCTGGGCGGTGCACGACAAGGTGCGCATCATCGAGGGCCGCAAGTTCGCCAGCGGCAAGCGCGAGATGGTGGTCGGCCAAGGGGCGAAGACCCAGTTCCGCGACATGGACGTGGGCAGCACGCTGAACCTGGGCAACCAGACGTGGACAGTGGTGGGCGTGTTCGCCTCCGGCGATGCGCACGATTCGGAGCTGTGGACCGACGTCGATACGCTGGCCACCACCTACCAGCGGAGTGCCCTGCAGTCGGTGACGGTGCGCACCGACGGCAAGCCCGGTTTCGAACAGTTCAAGGCAGCGGTCGCCGGCGATCCCCGGCTGAAGCTCGACGTGGAAACCACCCGGGTCTACTACAGCAAGCAGGGCGGCGGCCTGACCACCCTGATCAACATCCTGGGCAAGGTGATCGGCACGATCATGGCCATCGGTGCGGTGTTCGGCGCGCTGAACACCATGTATGCCGCTGTCGCCACGCGCGCCCGCGAGATCGCCACCATGCGCGCGATCGGTTTCCGCGGCCTGCCTGTGGTGACCGCCGTGATGCTGGAAACGATGCTGCTGGCCCTGCTGGGTGGCCTGCTGGGCTGCGCGGTGGCGTGGCTGCTGTTCAACGGCTACAGCGTATCGACGATCGGCAGCAACTTCAGCGCCGTGGTGTTCAAGTTCCACGTCTCGCCGGAGCTGCTGTGGAGCGGCCTGAAGTGGGCACTCGGCATCGGCCTGGTCGGCGGCCTGTTCCCCGCCCTGCGCGCCGCCCGCCTGCCGATCACCACCGCCCTGCGCGAGGTCTGAGCAAAAAGGGGACGGAGGGGATTAAGTCGTTTCTGGCCCTTAAGGTGCGGAAAACGACTTAGCACCCTCCGTCCCCTTTTTTCATCTGCGTTCGCAAGCAATGTGCCCGTTGGTCTTTCTGCAGTTGAAGGAGACCGAACTACCGGGCTTTACTTCGCCAGTAACCGGAATCCCCGCCCAGTCCAGCCACTGCAGAAAGGCCGGCAGCTCGTCCCCGGCCGATGTATAAACGGGAAAGCTGTAGGATTCAGATCCGTCCGGACCAACAATATCCTCTGCACTGTCGGGTACGGCACGGGACGAGATTCCCTCCGACGCCAGATACTCCCATCGACGCGTGCCACGGTCGAAGTAGAAAGTCGCATTGCCGAGGGACCTCAGGTAGCCGGGTCTACTGGTGAAGTTCAGACGGGCGAGCAAAGGCTTTGCATCATCACGCTCGAACCAGAAGCGCAGCACGCGCCCCTCTTGCACATCGGCGGAGAGGTAGGCCAGTCCAGGCTGATCAGACAGATGCCGCCGTACGATCTCGCGCCCGGTTTCGCGATCCGGATTAAGCCCACCCAGGTGATGTCCCCAAAGGACGGTCATGCTCCGCCCATGGGAGCTGCCGGGTGCATGGAGATAGGTGTTCGAGAACACATGGATGGTCTCGTCACGGTCGGTGTCATAGGCCGCCAACATGGCCTCGAACTGGGTCGTGATCCAGGCCGCTGGTGTGAAGGACACTGCACGCAGTTGGTTGCCCTGCGCCGTTACCGTGAATCCGGTGATGTCCACGCGGGCCGCATCATAGACGTAATGCTCACCCAGCCCCTGCTGGAGGGCGACATGCTCCATCTCTGCCGGGGTGCAGTAGTAGCAGGTGTAGGCGATCGGATCATCTGCCCAGGCCGAGGGGGCGAAAAGCAGGAACAACAATGCAACGCATCGCATGGTGACTCTCCGTGCAGCCCGCTGGGCAAGAGCCGTCATTGAAAGTGGATATCCGCTGCAGGACTTCCATAAATGCTGCAAATCACAAAGAAACGGGGACGGAGGGGATTAAGTCGTTTTTGGCACCCGAAGAGCCAAAAACGACTTAATCCCCTCCGTCCCCTTTTTTCAGCGGCGGGTTCGGCGCAGGCCGTCGAAGACGAACAGGGCCAGGCCGGCCCAGATGGCGGCGAAGCCGACGGCACGGGCGCTGTCGAACGATTCGTTGAAGAAGAACACGCCCAGCACCAGGCCCAGGCTGGGCGCGATGAACTGCAGCACGCCCACCGTCGAGAGCGCGATGCGCTTCACGCCGTAAGCGAAACCGATCAGTGGGGCGGCAGTGACCACGCCACCGAAGATCAGCAGCAGGTCGTTGCGCCAGCCCCAGCCGCCGAAGAAACCGCCGCCATGACCGCTTTCGCTCCACAGCGCGAAGCCCAGCGCGGGGAGGAACAGGTACAGGCTTTCCACCGCCAATCCGGCCACCGGATCCACCGAGATCAATTTGCGCAGCAGGCCGTACAGGCCGAACGAGCCGGCCAGACCCAAGGCGATCCACGGCGGTGCGCCGGCCTGCCAGGTCAGCCACGCGACGCCCACGGCGGCGCAGGCCACGGCCAGCCACTGTAGGCGGCGCAGGCGCTCCTTCAGCACCACCACGCCCAGCACTACGCTCACCAAAGGGTTGATGAAGTAGCCGAGGCTGGTATCGATCACATGGCCGGCGTTGATCGCCCAGATGTACAACCCCCAGTTGAAGGCAATGGCGATGCTGCTGATGGCCAGCGTCGCCAGCGCCCGCGGTTGTGCGGCGATGGCCCTGAACCACTGCAGCCGGCTGCTGAGCAGCAGCCACGCCACCACCAGCACCGTGCTCCAGATGATGCGATGGGCGATGATCTGGAACGAGGGCACCTCGCGCAGCAGATGCCAGTACACCGGCACCAGCCCCCACAACACGAAGGTGAAGGCGGTAACCGCAAAGCCGCGTCGCTGCTCCTGCTCACTGACCAGTGCCACGCTCACTTGCGCGCCCTCGCCAGCATCAGCACCACCACGCCGACCAGGATCACCGCCATCGCCACCAGGTCGCGCCAGCCGAAATGCTCGCCGTTGAGCAGCACGCCCAACAGCACCGCGATCACCGGATTGACGTAGGCATAGCTGCCGGCCAGCGCCGGGCGCACGTTGTGCAGCAGCCACACGTAGGCGGTGAAGGCGATGATGGAACCGAACACGCACAGGTAGGCGACGGCCAACAGGCCCTCGCGGGTGGGCAGGCTGGTCGGCCGCTCGCCGACGGCCAGCCCGGTGATGACCAACAGCACGCCACCGCAGATCATCTGCCCGGCCGCGGTCATGAACGGCGTGGGCAGGTTCTGCCCGCGCACCCAGACCGAGCCGAAGGCCCAGCCCACCGGTGCCACCAGCAGCAGGACCAGGCCGGTCGGCGAGGCGGCCAGGCTGCTGCCCGCATTGAGCCAGACCACGCCGAGGAACCCGATGGCGATGCCCAGCCACTCCCCGCGCGTGGCATGCTGGCCGCGCACGGCGGAGAACAACGCCATCCACAAAGGCACCGATGCCACCGCGGTGGCCGCCAGGCCGGACGACACATCCCGCTCGGCCAGCACCACCATGCCGTTGCCCAGCAGCAGCATGGTGAAGCCCATGATGGCCAGGTTGCGCCACTGGGGCAGCGTCGGCCGGGGCACCTTCCAGAACAGCCGCAGCGCCGCATACATCAGGCTGCCCGCCACGATGAAGCGCGCCCCGGACACCGACGTCAGCGGCAGCACGCCGGCCTGCAGCGCCTTGGCAATGCCCAGGTACGTCGAGCCCCACACCACATAGACCAGCAGCAAGGCCAGGGCGACGGCACCGCCGCGCGGGGCGGCGGGAGATTCAGGGACGACGGCCATGGGCCACCACGATGCGGGGGAAGGGGGATTCTAGGCCTTTGCCGGCCCCGCGAGCAGTCAATAACGCGGCATGCTGTTTTCGACGGATGGCCGCAGCCGTCTATATCATGGCGCTCCGGCACTGCCCGCGAATAGTTTGCCGGCGCCACACCGAGGAAGGCCTGACGATGCAGGATGAATTCAACGACCCGCTGTGGCGCCAGGTGCTGTCCGGTGCGCAGATGCTGTTCGTGGCCTTCGGTGCGCTGGTGCTGATGCCGCTGATCACTGGCCTGGACCCCAACGTCGCGCTGTTCACCGCCGGACTGGGCACCTTGTTGTTCCAACTGGTGACCGGCCGGCAGGTGCCGGTATTCCTGGCCTCCAGCTTCGCCTTCATCACCCCGATCATTCTTGCCAAGCAACAGTTCGGGTTGGCCGAAACCATGGGCGGGGTGATGGCGGCCGGCTTCGTGTACACGTTCCTTGGCTTCGCCGTGAAGATCAAAGGCACCGGGTTCATCGATCGCGTACTGCCTCCCGTCGTGATAGGCCCGGTGATCATCTCGATCGGTCTGGCGATGGCACCGATCGCAGCGAACATGGCGATGGGCAAGGATGCCGACGGCACGGTGCTCATCCCCTACCAGACCGCCATGCTGATTTCGATGCCCGCCTTGTTGATCACGCTGGTGGTGGCGGTGTTCGGGCGCGGCATGTTCCGCCTGCTGCCGATCATGTTCGGCGTACTGGTGGGGTTCGGGCTGTCGTTCGCGTTCGGCGTGGTCGACACCGCGCGTATCGCCGCCGCACCGTGGTTCGCCCTGCCCCACTTCACCGCGCCCGCCTTCAACTGGCAGGCCATCCTGTTCATCGTGCCCGTCGCGCTGGCGCCGGCCATCGAACACATCGGCGGGGTGATCGCGGTGGGCAGCGTGACCGGGCGTGATTACCTGAAGAAGCCGGGCCTGCACCGCACGTTGTTCGGTGATGGCGTGGCGACCACCGCGGCCGGCCTGTTCGGAGGCCCACCCAACACCACCTACGCTGAAGTGACCGGCGCGGTGATGCTGACCAGGAACTACAACCCGAAGATCATGACGTGGGCGGCGATCTTCGCCGTCAGCCTGGCCTTCATCGGCAAGTTCGGCGCGCTGCTGCAGAGCATTCCCGTGCCGGTGATGGGCGGCATCCTGTGCCTGTTGTTCGGCTCCATCGCGGCGGTGGGCATGAACACCCTGATCCGCCACCGGATCGATCTGGGCGAAGCCCGCAACCTGGTGATCGTATCGGTGACGCTGGTGTTCGGCATCGGCGGCGTGCTGGTCGGCACCGGCACGGGCCCGGACGACTTCGGCCTGAAGGGCATCGCGCTGTGCGCGGTGGTGGCGATCGCACTGAACCTGCTGCTGCCCGCGAGCAAGTCACCAACGCCCTGACGTGCACGTGTGGCCGACAGGACGTTGGACAGAAGCCGGCACCGCGCACCAACCGGGGTCAGCGCCGTTTCGCATGGCGAACGCGTGCCGACCCCGCTACCTCCTGGATAATCGCCCGCGTCAGCGCCGCGCGGCGTCGCTGGCCTCGCGTGCCTTGCGGAACTCCGATCCTTCTTCCCACGTCGGCCACGTACGGCTGTTGGCGAGTTCCGCGCCCAGGTCGTAAACCAGCAGCGTGTCAGCGGCATGGCCGGCCGGATCCCACGTCGGGGTCCAGGCATCACAGGCCTGGTGGTAGCAGTCGGCGAAGTACTTCTCCCGCAACGCGCGGCCCGCTTCGACACCGCCTTCCCGCTTGTCCAGGCCTGGGCCTACGGTGATCGCCGGCACGCCCAGACGGGCGAACGCGAAGTGGTCGGCACGGTAGAAGAAACCCGCTTCCAGATTCGGATCGGGGCTGTAGGTGCGGCCGCGCGCCTTCGCCACCCGCTCCAGATCGCCTTCCAGGGACACACGCCCCTTGCCCCATGAGGCGATATCGCGCGTTGCCCCGTCCGGACTGAACATCTCGATGTTCAGCACCGCCGCGGTCTTCTCCAGCGGCGCCAGCGGATGCGTGGCGTAGTAACTCGCGCCCAGCAGGCCCTTTTCTTCGGCGGTCAGCGCAACGAAGTACAGGGTGCGCTGCGGCTGCGGGCCCGCCGCGAACACGCGGCCGAGTTCGAGCACGGTCGCCACGCCGGTGGCGTTGTCGATGGCACCGTGGCGTACCCGGTCACCCTTGGCATCCGGCTGGCCGATGCCGAAGGCATCCCAATGAGCGGAGAAGATCACCGCTTCATCGCCGTGCTCTCCACCGGGCAGCTTGGCCACCACGTTGCGGGTGACCACCGCTTCGCGCTTGAGCTTGAAGGCCGCACTCAGCGTGGCATTGTCCAGCACCACCGGCTTGAAATCCGCCTTCTGCGCCTTGCGCTTCTCCGCATCGAAATCGAGGCCGGCATCGGCGAAGATCGCCTCGGCCAGCGAGCGTTGCATCCAGCCGCGCAACGGCGTGTGCTGCGCCATCGCGTCGTCGTTGCTGCGCTGGATGTCGAACAGCGGCGAGGTGCCCGAGCTCTTCACCGTGGCCCAGCCATAGGCCGCCGGTGCGGTCTCGTGCACGATCAGGACGCCGGCCGCACCGCGGCGGGCCGCTTCTTCGAACTTGTAAGTCCAGCGACCGTAGTAAGTAACGGCCTTGCCATCGAACGCGCCCGGGGCATCGGTCTCGAAGTCGGCATCGTTGATCAGCATCACCGCGATCTTGCCGCGCAGATCCGTGCCCTTGTAGTCGTCCCAGTTGCGCTCCGGCGCATCGATGCCGTAGCCGACGAACACCAGCGGCGCGTCCTTCAGCTGCACGCTGTCGCGCGGCTGCAGGCTCTGCAGGGTCACATCCTCACCGTTCACCAGGCGACGCGTGCCGCCCTTCAACGACAGCGTCGCGACCGCCGGACCCGCCAGCTGCGCGCGCACCAGCGGCACCGGCTGTACCCAGGTGCCATCAACGCCGCCGGGCTGCAGGCCGTAGCTGCGGAACTGTTGGATCAGGTACTGCACGGTGCGCTCCTCACCCTCGGTGGCAGGCGCACGTCCTTCGAACTCGTCCGATGCGAGCACGCGCACATGGCGGGAGAGCGCCTGCGGATCGATGCCGCCGCCAGGAAGATCATTCGCCGCATGGGCAAGGCCACCGACGAACAGGCAGGACGACAACAACAGCACGCGCATCGGATTCACGGATCACCGGGACAGGAAAACAGGGATGCCCCCGAGTGTACGTGACAGCGCGATGACGCGGAATGATCAGCGGCGGTCGCGGTCCAGCCAGCACGCGAGGCCCTGTGCGTTGAGCTCGATATCCATCGCCAGCACCCGCGCCACGGCCTCCTGGTCCAGCGAACACCCGTGTGCCAACGCACGTTCGAGGTACAGCGCGCGCAGTGCCGCCAGCAGGTGCCGGTGGCGGTCGGGACGCCCATCGCACTGGCGACCGATGGCCACCATCGCATCGATCTGCTCCAGCAGATCATCGCCGCGCGCCGCGACCCCCTCCACGCGGCCGTAGTGGGTGAGATACATGGCAATGGGCTGGCGGGCCAGCAGGCGCTGGATGGACGACTTCATCGCATCAGGATCGAACTGCACGGGCGATGAGGTCGGGATGATGAAAGCACCCTGTGCGCTGTCCAGTTCGCGGTAAGACAGTCCGAACGTATCGCCGGTGAACCAGCTGCGACTGCGTTCATCCCACACGCAGTAGTGATGCAGGGCATGCCCCGGCGTGTGCACCAGCAGCAGCGCGCGCCCGCCCACGTCGATGCGGTGACCGTCGCCGGCAATCACTACCCGCTCGGCAGGAATCGCGTCGATGCGGCCGTAGCTGCGTGCGATCTCTTCCTCGCCGTACACGGCGGTAGCGCCGGCGATCAACCGCGCGGGATCGATCATGTGCGGCGCGCCACGCGGATGCAGCACGGCGCGTGCGCTCGGCAACTGCTGCATCAGCAGGCCGGCACCGCCGGCGTGGTCCAAGTGGACGTGGGTCAACAGCAGCCAGTCCACCGCGTCGGGTGTCAGCCCGGCATCGGCCAGCGCCTGCAGCATCGCCGGTACGGCCAGCGACGTTCCACAATCGACGAAGGCAGCGCGGCCGTTCTCTACGATCAGGTAGGCCGCATCGAACGCGGCGCGCTGGAATCCGGTATCGATGGTATGGATGCTGGGATCGGCGGACATCGGCGCGCACCTGGCAGGGTCAAGGACAGGCCCCCATGGTAGACGTGCAGGCCGCTCGGGTTCGATGCGGCTTTGGTCGGACGGGCAGGCGCCGGCGCCCTACACCGTTGGCGCGCGTCGCCTGCGCAGCAGCAGTGCGGCACTCATTACCGCCAGGAACGCACCGTAGGCGTACAACACGGCCAGTACCTGCGGCCAGATCGGTCCCGCATCCGGCTGCGCGCTGCCGATGCGGTATCCCCAGTGCATGGCGAGGACGCTGAGCACGAGAGAAAGCACGAGCGTCGACACATCGATCATGCGACGGCGCGCCGAACGGGCTCCGCGGGGATAGCACCAGAACAGCGTGCCCAGTACCACGAACCAAGGCAGGAACAGCAGCAACGACAGCCAGGCCATGCGGGTGTCCTCGGACGTGGTGTGGCGATGGGGCCAGGTCGACGCGTCGACCCTGATCCGTCTGACCTCAGGCCGCCTCGCGCAGCGCCAACAGCGCGGCCAGGACCTGGTCTACTTCCGCTTCCAGCTTGAACAACTCGCTCTGCAGGGCATCACCCTGCTCGGCCTGCTTCAGCACGGCAATCAGCTGGCCCGCATCACGCGGCGAGTCGAAACCCGTGCTCTGGATCAGCAACGCGCCTTCACCGTCGCTGAGCTTGAAATAGAAGCGACCATCCTTTTCACGGTACTGCTTGAACACAGGCAGCGCGACGCGCACTGACGCCGCGGCCGGCGCCTGCGGTACGTCGGCCAGGTCACGCAGGCCAACGGCGTGGCGCAGCTCTTTCAGCAGCGGCACCGCGTACTGCTCGCGCAACTGCCGGCCACGACGGCGCAGCAGCGCTTCGATCTTCTCCGGCTCAGCCATCAGGGCATCGTAGCGCTCGCGCAGGGGCGACAGCTCGGCGTCGACGCGCTCGAACAACTGCTGCTTCGCGTCACCCCAGCTGATGCCTGCTGCGAAGGCGGCGGCGAAGGCCGCCGTCTGTTCCGGTGTAGCGAATGTCTGGTACATCTGGAACAGCGGCGAGCCCTCGGTGTCCTTCGCTTCGCCAGGCGCGCGCGAGTCGGTGAGGATGGAGAACACCAGCTTTTTCAACTCTTCGCGCGGGGCGAACAGCGGGATGGTGTTGTTGTAGCTCTTGCTCATCTTGCGGCCGTCCAGGCCGGCCAGCGTGGCGACCTGTTCGTCGATCACCACCTCGGGCAGCGGGAAGTATTCCTTGCCGTAGACATGGTTGAAGCGCTGGCCAAAATCGCGCGCCATCTCGATGTGCTGGATCTGGTCGCGGCCGACCGGTACCCGGTTCGCCTTGAAGATGAGGATGTCCGCTGCCATCAGCACCGGATACATGAACAGCCCGGCGCTGATACCGGCGTCCTGGTCCAGTCCGTCGGCCTCGTTCTTGTCCATCGCGGCCTTGTAGGCATGGGCACGATTGAGAATGCCCTTGCTGGCAACGACGGTGAGGAACCACATCAGCTCGTTGGTTTCCGGGATGTCACTCTGCCGGTAGAACCACACCTGTTCCGGGTCCAGCCCGCAGGCCAGCCAACTGGCGGCGATTTCCAGCGTGGAGCGCTGGGTGCGCTCCGGTTCCTGCGCCTTGATCAGGCTGTGCAGATCGGCCAGGAAGAAAAAGCTTTCGATACCCTGCGCGCGGCTGGCGGCGATGGCCGGGCGGATCGCGCCCACATAGTTGCCAAGGTGCGGGGTGCCGGAGGGGGTAATACCGGTAAGGACTCGGGTGGTCATTGACTGCTCGACGGGAAACCTGCGGTGAACGGCCCCAGTTTACCCTCGAACGGCGCAACCCCGCCGCCCCTGGTGGGGCGTTCTCCCTGTCACCCTGCCACGGAGAACCACGATGAAACGCCTGTTGCTGCCCCTTTTTAGCATTGCCCTGCTGGCCGGCTTCACGCCGGTGGCACCCGAGCAGTCGCGCGTCGAGCGAGGTCCGGTCGAGCTGACCCTGGTGGACCGCGACCGCGATGACGCCCTGCCCCGCTACCGTCATGACGGCCAATACTGGGTCGCGGGCGAGCGTGGCCACCGCTATGCCGTTCGGCTGTACAACGCCAGCCCGGAACGGGTGCTCGTCGTGCTGTCGGTCGATGGCATCAACGCGGTCAGTGGCGAGTCGGCGACCCCTGATCAGACCGGCTATGTGCTGGCACCCTGGCAATCGACGGACATCACCGGCTGGCGCAAGTCGAATGACGAAGTGGCCCAGTTCGTCTTCAGCAGTCCCCGCGACAGCTACGCGCAGCGGACCGGGCGCGGCGAGGACCTGGGCGTGGTCGGCATCGCCGTGTTCGGCGAGAAGCGCGCCGTGCGCTGGCTGCCTGGCCCGCCCACGCCGCGCGGGCGGATCGCCAAGCCCGCGTCGCGGGCGGAGGCCGCTGCAGACAGCAGCACGCGCTCCATGGCTGAAATGTCGTCCGCACCGGCTCCGGCGCAACGTCTCGGTACCGCCCACGGCGATCGCGAATTTTCGTCGGTGCGCGACACGTCATTCGAGCGGGCCACGGCGCAGCCCGTGCAGATCAGTCAACTGCGCTATGACAGCGCGCGCAACCTGCGTGCACGCGGCATCGTACTGGAGGATCGAGCTTCGAACGGCGATCGTATCCCGCAGGCGTTTCCACAGCGCTTCGTGGCCGACCCACCGCGTCGTTGACGCACGAAAACAACAACGGGCCGCAAGGGCCCGTTGTTTTCGGATCAGTAACGGCTCAGGCCACTACTTGAAGTCCGGATAATCCTTGTGCAGCGAATCGCGATACTCGCTGACCTGCTTCTCGGCCTCGTCCTTGGTCACGCCGTAGCGTTCCTGGACCTTGCCGGCGAGGTAGGTCGAGTCGCCTTCGGCAACGTCGAGCTCGTCATTGGTCAGCTCGCCCCACTTGGCCTGCGTCTTGCCCTTCAGCTGCTTCCACTTACCCTTGATGATGTCTTCGTTCATGGTATGGCCTCGTTGCAGAATGGAACGGTGGTGTTACCGCATCTGCAGCTTGCAACACAGCACGTTGAGGAACAGTCAAGCGCGGATGAAACGGGTGCTCACGTACTTGAACCGCAGACATCGCCCTGCAGCGCAGCGCCCAGAACGAAGAAAGGCCCGGGAATCCCGGGCCTTTCCGTTTGATGCGCGAGTGCGATCAGTTCTTGCGGGCGGCGTCTTCCACCTTCTCGCCTGCACCCTGCACATCCTTGCCGGCGCCGGCAACGGTGTTGCAGCCGGCCAGCATGGCGACCGAGAACATGGACAACAGCATCAGGGCAATAGCACGCTTCATGGGTTTCTCCTGGTTGATTGAATTACATCACCGCTCATGCGGTAAAGAGGGGTAAGAAGCCGTCGCTCAGCACTTGCCGTTTTTGCAGTCCTGCGCGGTGTCATGGACAGCATCGCCAGCGCTCTGCATGTCCTTGCCGGCACCGGCAACGGTATTGCAGGCGGTCAGCGAACCTGCGGTGCACAGCGCAAACAACAGTACGGAAATGATTCGCTTCATCGTCTTCTCCTGGTTCAAGTCGCGGCGTCCGGAACGACCGGGCGTGCCGCGTGAGGAGCAATCTGGCGTTATCGGCGTGGAGCGAGTGTGAACGCGGGGGTCGCCTGTTCATCGGCGACCCCCGCGGCAGGCTGGCGCCCCCCTCAGTCCCGCATCAGGGTGGACTTGCCGAACAGGCTTTCCACCAGATCCACGGCCAGTTCGGCCGTGCTGTTGCGGTTGTCCAGCAGCGGGTTCAACTCCACGATGTCCAGCGAACCCATGCGCCCGCTGTCGGCGATCATCTCCATCACCAACTGTGCCTCGCGGTAATTCACCCCGCCCGGCACGGTGGTGCCGACGCCGGGCGCGATACTGGGGTCGAGGAAGTCGACGTCGAAGCTGACGTGCAGGTGGGTGTTTTCATCGATGCCTGCCAGTGCGGCCTCCATCGTGCGCTTCATGCCTGCTTCGTCGATGTAGCGCATGTCATAGACATCCACCCGATGTTGCTTGATCAGACGCTTTTCTTCCGGGTCCACCGAGCGGATGCCGATCTGCCGGACCTGCGAAGGCAGCAGCGCCGGCGCATCACCGCCGAGCCGGGTCAGTGCGTCCGGACCCAGGCCGCACAGGCAGGCAACCGGCATGCCGTGCACGTTGCCCGACGGAGTGACATCGCTGGTGTTGAAATCCGAATGTGCGTCCAGCCACAGCAGGCGCAGGTCCTTGCCCTGTTCGCGGCACCAGCGCGCCACGGCCGTGACCGAGCCCACGCCCAGGCAATGGTCGCCGCCCAGCATGATCGGCATCCGCCCATCGCGCAGCTCGGCCAGCGTGGCCTCCATCAGCAGCCGGTTCCATTCCACGACTTCGTCCAGATGGCGATAGCCAGCCACCGGGGGCGTCCAGGGATTGCGCGGACCGTCCAGGTTGCCCAGGTCACGTACCTCGACACCACGTGCCGCAAGCGCCTCGGGCAGCCCGGCGATGCGCAAGGCTTCTGGCCCCAGGCGGGCACCACGATGGCCAGCGCCGATGTCGGTGGGGACGCCGATCAGCGAGACGGGAAGATGGGTCATTGCAACCTCTGTACAGAACAAAGAAGCCAGTCTATCCAGCACGACCGGCGTCCTCTCGCGGCAGTGCAGCAGCCATTACGGCCGCAGGAGCGGAAGGCCACTGCCTTTCACGTTAAAAGGCTGCCCTGTCAAAGACTTGACACGCGGCACGGTTAATCCTGCGTTGCAAAAGTGGTCCGATATACTGTGCTACGGTTCACACTTTCAGCCTTCCAACGGTTGGAAAATGCGTCGCCACTCGGCGGTCCGCGAACGGTTCCAGGGGGAAACCAGTGCAACGCAGTGCCATCAACCAGATCGTCCGCGGTGCGACCGGCGAAAGCCAGCCCGTGCGCCAGCTTTACGATACGACCCGCATCACCGACATCTTCCGCCAGGCACGTGAGCGCGAGGCCGGACTGACGCTGCTGATGCTGTCCACGGCCGATGGGCGTGCGGTGGCCGAAGATTCAGCGCTGGGCGTAGACGGTCGCCGCTTGGCGGCGATGACCAACTCGTTCCTTACGCTGGGCGAAACCGTGTCGCGCGAGCTCTCGCTGAGCGAGGCTGAGTACGCCACGGTGTGCACCCGGCAGGGCAACGTGGTGCTGATCCGGGTAAACGCCGACAAGCCGATGACACTCACCGCCGTTGCCTCCGCGGAGGTCAACCTCGCCGTGCTGCTGTTCCATGCGCGCGAATGCGCTGCCCGCCTCGAGACCACCCTGCGCACACGCGCAGGCTGACCGCGCTTCCCCTCTTTGCTTTTCCGAAGGCAGGCCACACGGTCTGCCCTGCCACTCTGCACGACCCAAAAAAGGATGACTGTGTCAAAGCTCAATCTGGAAAACCTCAATTCGATCGCCGGCTTCGTCGGTGCCGCCCTTGTCGACAGTGACAGCGGCATGGCGCTGGGAATGATCGGTGGCGGCGACGTCAACCTCGAACTGGCTGCTGCGGGCAACACCGAAGTCGTGCGCGCCAAGCGTCGCGTGGCACAGTCGCTCGGCCTGTCCGACACCCTCGAAGACATCCTGATCAGCCTGAGCAGCCAGTACCACCTGATCCGGCCGCTGGAGAGCAATCCGATGCTGTTCCTGTACGTCGTGCTGGATCGCAGCCGCTCGAACCTGGCGATGGCGCGCCATGAGCTGAAGTCGTTCGAAAAGACCCTGGATTTCAGTTGAGCCCGCACGCCTGCCCTGTCCGGTGCCGCGTGCCGGCACGGACGCGGTGGGCGGCATCTCGGCCTCTTTCTGCATGAACGCACCCATCCGCCATTTCAAGGTCGCCGTGGCCGGCCTCGACCTGTTGCATGCCACGCGATTGAAGCTGGCGTGTTCGCTGCTGCTTGCCGAACGCATGGACGTCACCCTGCATCCGTGGAATGGCCAGGACGCCGACCTGCTGGTGGTGGGCGGTGATGCGTCTGCTGCCGAGGCCACCCGCGAGGCCGAGGCGCTGGGCGTTGCGCGGCTGACCATCGCGCGCAGCGTACAAGCCGCCACGGCAGGTGCGCTGCCACACGGCGCCAGCGTGCGCGATATCAACCAGCAGCTCGCCGTATTGCTCGCCTCGACCGGAACGGCCGAGGACGATGCTGCGTCACTGGCCGCGTTGCCCGTGTCACTGCTGCAGGCCCTGCAGTCGCCTGCCGAAGGTGGCCTGTTGCTGCTGCAGCGGGGTGCGGTGCGCTTTGCGGTAGACGCGGCGACGCGCAGCGTTGCGCTGCCGCCGGGACTTTCGTTGGCCGAACTGGTGCCGCTGCTGGATGACCAGGCGTGGTCGTCGACCCCGCTGGATGCAGCCACCTTCCAACACCAATACGGCTATCTGCTGCCGCGACGACGTTCGTTCGAAGCGCTGTATTTCAGCATCGCCCGGCATCGACCGAGCCTGCTCGACAGGCCCGCCGCAGGCACCCCGGTGCGATTGCAGCACTGGCCCGATCTGGAACACAGCGACGTACCCGCAGAGTGGTTGCTGCCGATCGCCCAGCTGCACGCGCGCCGCTGGACTTCGTCATCGCTGGCCGCCGCGTGCCGATTGCCGCACGATACCGTGCAATCCATTTTCTCCGCCGCGATCGCCAGCGGCCTTGTCCCGCACCAGGAGAACACCGTGCCCTCACCACCGCGCTCCGCCGGTCTTCGCGATTCACGGTTCCTGGGCTGGGTGGCGCGCCGCTTCGGCCTGGATCTGCAGGGTGGCCGCGCATGAACCTGCCGGCCAACAAACTGGTGTTCGTCGGCGGCATGGGGGCCGGCAAGACCACTGCCGTGCGCGCGATCTCCGATATCGAACCGGTAAGCACCGAAATGCCGCTCAGCGAGGACGCCACGGCAGACAAGGTGGAGACCACCGTCGCGCTGGATTACAGCTCCATCGAACTGGATGACGGCGAGCTGCTGCACCTGTACGGCGTACCCGGCCAGCGCTACCTGGACTTCATGTGGCCGATGGTCTGCGAAGGCGCACTGGGCGTGATCGTGCTCGTCAGCGCGGCATCGCCGGACCCGGTGGGCTCGACGCTGGAGCTGCTGCAGGAGTTCTCCCGCATCGCACCCGACGCCAGCCTGGCCGTGGGCATCACCCGCACCGATGAGCATCCGCAGCTGATGGTGACCGCGGTCCGTGACGCCCTGTTCGCGGCTGGCTTTCGCCTGCCGGTCCTGCGCGTGGATGCGCGCTCGGCCACCCAGGTGACTTTCCTGGTGCGGTCGCTGCTGTCGCATCGGTACGCGGAATCGAGCTGACGCGCACGGGTGGGGGTCGGTTTCCGCTCGCCCCGCAGGAGGGAGCTGAACCCCATACGGGCACCGCAGCGGTCGAGCGAGGCTAGGAGGATGGTGCCGCTTATCCGAATCGAACGGATGACCTACTGTTTACAAGACAGTTGCTCTACCAACTGAGCTAAAGCGGCGGGGTACTGACGCGTCCGCGGCGTGGCCGCGAAGCAGGGTGGATTCTACCGCAGACCTGCGCAGTCCAGCGAGCGTTGCTGTGCGGCCCCGCTGCGCTGGCGCACGCCGGCGGGGGTCTGGCCCTCGGCCAACGCGCCCTGCAGCCACCACGTGGCACTACCCTCGCCGCCACTCAGGCGGGCCTGGAAGCCGGCGGCCTGCACCGCCGCCAAGCGGCGCTCGGCGCCTTCGCGGTTGCGGTACTGGCCCAGTGCGATGGCGTTCGCGTCAGGGCCTTGGGCGATGATGTAGTAGTCGCTCAGACCGGCCGCGACGATGCGCTGGACCGTCGCCTGTGCGGCCTCGCGGCTGGCGGCGGGCGGCAGCATCACGCGGAAGCGGGTCGTGCTGCCGGGCACGGCCTGCTCCTGCAGGCGCGCCTGGGTGAGGGCGTTGCCCGTCTTGCCCTGCGCGGCCTGGGCGCCGGTCCGGTCAGGGAAAGGTCCCAGCGCGATGCAGCGCTGCGGAGTGGCCGGCGAGGCGGCCGCGGGCGTCACGGCGGCGGCCGGCGTTGCAGCCAGCGTCCCGGATGCCGGTTCCACGGTGGGCGGCGTCTCCGGCGCCGACGGCGTCGCGGACGGTGGTAACGGGGTCTGCGTGGGCGACGATGCCGATGGGCTCTCGACCGTCGTGTCCTGCAACGGCGGCGCAGCGACACTGCCCTGTTGAGGCTGTCGGGTTTCCGTGTCGTCCAGCAGTTGCAACTGCGCCACGCCAGCGGGTGGCTCGACGTCCGCGACCACCGGCTCGCCACGCAGCATCCACCACAGCGCGACGCTCACGTTGAGCAGGACCAGAAAGACGATCAGGGCACGAGTCAGCATCCGCTGATCCTAGCCTGTCGCCGCAGGCAGGTGCACGGCCCAGCGTGCCAGCCCATCGAGCACCAGCAGCGGCTGGTGGCCCGCATCGTCTGCCAGGTGCGGCAGCAGCGCCGGTGCACCGCCGCCATGCAGCAACAGGTCCACCGGCGCCTGCAGGCGTTGGCGGGCCTGTTCCCGGCTGCGCTCTATCAACGCGATCGCCGCCCCGTCGCAACCTGATGCCAGCGCATCGTCGGTGTCGTCGGCGAACTCCATGTAATGGCCACCCTGCGGTGGCAGCTGCACCGCACGCGCATGCAGCGCTTCGCGCATGGTGGTCGGCGAGGCCGCGATACGGCCGCCATGGTGCTGTCCCTGCGCATCCAGCAGGTCGATGGTCAGCGCGGTACCAACGCCGGCCACCAGCACATGCCGATGCGTGCGCGCCGCCGCCAGCAGCGCCAGGAAGCGATCGACGCCGAAGCGCGCAGGGTCGGCATAGGCGATGCGTACATCGGCGAACGCGGCCTCCGTGCGTGCCACATGCACGTGGGTGAAGCGCATGCGCAGGATTTCCAGCATGGTCGCGGTCAGGCCGGTTGCTGCCACGCTGGCAACGTACGCCACGCGGCCCTGCGGCAAGGTTCGCAGCGCGTCGCCACGCAGGTCTTCGGCACCGTGCGTCCACGCCTGTACCTCACCGGCACGGTCGCCCAGCAGCGGGGCGTACTTGAAACGGGAATTACCGAGGTCGAACAACCAGTCGCTCATCGCGCCCTCACGCTGACTTCGCCGGCGTGCACGTGGTGCTCGCGGCCATCGATCAGCACGCGCAGCGCGCCGTCATCGGCCAGCCCCAGCGCGCGCCCGTGCTGCCAGTGTCCCCCCTGCTCCACCTGCACCTCACGGCCCGCCAGGCTGTCCAGCGCGGTGTAGCGTGCCAGGAACGGGGCCAGACCCTCCGCTTCGAACTGCTCCAGCGCGGGCAGCAGATGGGACAGCACGGCAGCGGCCACGGTGTTGCGCTGAACCGGCGCACCGTTGAGACGATCCAGGTCGGTCCACGGCTGGTCGATGTGCTCAGCCGCCGCGGCAGGCATGTGCACGTTGATGCCGATGCCGATCACCGCCCGCGCCGGGCCGGCGAACTCGCCGCCCCCTTCCACCAGCAGGCCGCCCAGTTTGTGGCCGTCCACCACCAGATCATTGGGCCACTTCAGCTGCACCTGGGCATGGCCCAGGCCCTGCAACGCCTCGGCGATCGCTACGCCGGCCACCAGGCTGAGGCCGCCCAACTGGGCCAGCCCGCCGGCGAAACCACGCAGCACCGAGAGGTAGATGTGGGCGGCCAGCGGCGAGGCCCACTCGCGCCCGCGACGGCCACGCCCACCGGTCTGGCGCTCAGCCAGCAGCACGCGATTGCCGCGCGGCGGCGCGCTGCAGCGCAGCAATTCACTGTTGGTGGAGCCGGTGCTCCACAGCACCTGCAGGTCATCAACGAGGGCATCCACCGGCGCCGACAGTGCGGCACGGATCTGCGTGGGGTCCAGCAGGTCGACGCTTTGGGACAGCGTGTATCCGCCCCCGGCACGGCCTTCGATCGTCACGCCTGCAGATCTAAGTCCTTGAATCCGCTTCCAGATTGCAGCGCGGGTCTGGCCCAGCTCACGCGCGAGCGCATCGCCGGACAGCGGTCCGGCGGCCAGTTTGGCCAGCAGTTGGCGGTCGTCCACGGCAGGTTCCGTCAAGTAAACGGGGAAAGTATGCGGCAAAGGAATCGAGCCTGCCCGCGGGGGTTCCAATTGAGGGCGCGAATCGGGCTAGAATCGAGAGCTCACCCGCCCTTGACCACGGATGTCGACGATGCGCTGCTTTGCCCATTGCCTGGTCCTGTTGATGGCCCCCGTACTTGCCAACGCCGCCACGGCGATGGCCAGCGAAGGGCGAGGTGACTGTGTCTATTCCACGCCCGATGCCGAGCGACCGCCGAACGCGCGCAGTGCCGCAGCAGCCGTGCCGACCGCGCCCAAGCCGGTGCCCGCGCAGGCCACGTCCAGCGGTGGCGGCGGTGACGACGACGTGTTGCAGCGCCTGCGTGCGCCGAAGTGGCACAGCTTCCTGCCGGGTATGTTCCGCTGATCGAGGCGTTGTTGCGCTGGCTGCGGCCGGCCCCCCGTCCTGTCCCTGACGCGCTATGGCAGCAGGCCTGCCAGGATGTGCCGTGGCTGCGCGGCCTCAGCGACGATCAACAGCAGCGGCTGCGCGCGCTGGCCACCCGCTTCCTGCACGAGAAGACCATCAGCCCGGTGGGGGGACTGACCCTGCACGATGAAGACGTGCTGCTGCTGGCCGCGCTGTGCTGCCTGCCGCTGCTGCAACTGGGCGAGGCCGGGCTGCGCGGATGGTCGCAGCTGATCCTGTATCCGGACGCCTTCCGCGTGCAACGCAGCCACGTCGATGCCGCAGGCGTGCTGCACGAGTGGGATGACGAGTTGATCGGTGAGAGCTGGGACAGTGGACCGTTGATCCTGTCGTGGGCGGATATCCAGGCCGACCTGCAGGCGCCGTTCGATGGCTACTGCGTGGCGGTACACGAGATGGCACACAAGATAGATGCACTGGACGGTGCGATCGATGGCACGCCCCCGCTGCCCCGTGAGTGGCAGCGGCAGTGGGCACACGATTTCCAGCAGGCCTACGATGCGTTCTGCGCGCAGGTGGATGCCGGCGAAGCGACGTTGATCGACCCGTATGCAGCGGAGGCGCCGGAAGAGTTTTTCGCGGTGACCACGGAGTACCATTTTTCCGCGCCGGATGTGCTGGCCGAGGCGCTGCCGGTCGTCGCCGCGCACCTGCGGCGCTTCTATGGTGAGCCGCCGACAGTGCCTGCGCTGGATGATGCCGCACGGTGAAATGGCGAGCAGGTAGCGCCGAGCCATGCTCGGCGAGCGCACCGCGCGGTGCGTGATGTCCGCGCGGTGATGGATTCCGCCGAGCGTGGCTCGGCGCTACCGAAGATGCCGCGAGGTGATCGATCCGCGCGCACGGTGAAGTGGCGAGCCGGTAGCGCCGAGCCATGCTCGGCGAGCGCCCCGCGCGGTGCGTGATGTCCGCGCGGTGATGGATTCCGCCGAGTGTGGCTCGGCGCTACCGAAGATGCCGCGAGGTGATCGATCCGCGCGCACGGTGAAGTGGCTAGCCGGTAGCGCCGAGCCGTGCTCGGCGAGCGCACCGCGCGGTGCGTGATGCCCGCGCGGTGATGGATCCTGCAGCGGCTGGAACGCCGGCTTACGGGCCGGGCGGCAGCCGCACTTCGAAACGCGCGCCACCCAATTCCGACGAGCGCGTCACCAGCAGTTCGCCGCGGTAATCCTTGATCAGGTCCTGCACGATCGACAGGCCGATGCCATGGCCTTGCACGCGCTCATCGCCGCGCACACCCCGCTGCAGCACCTTGGCGATGTCATCGTGCGCGATGCCCGGACCATCGTCGTCCACCGCCAGCAGCAGGCCGGGTCGACGCATGTTCGGTGCGGGCAGCGGTTGCGCGGTCAGCAGCACGCGGCGGCTGGCCCACTTGAAGGCGTTTTCCAGCAGGTTGCCCAACAGTTCCTGCAGGTCACCCGGCTCGCCGTGGAAGCGCGAACCCGGATCGATGTCGAACTCGCACAACACGCCCTTGCTGGCGTACACCTTCTCCAGCCCGCGCACGATCTCCTCGGCATTGGACTCGATCGGCAGCGGCGCGGAGAACAGTTTGTGGCCCGACGACGCGGCACGTGCGAGCTGGTAGGACACCAGGTTGTTCATGCGCTGCAGCTGCACATCCAGCTCTTCGCGCAACGCATCGTTGCTGGATCCGCTGTCCATCTGCGTACGCAGCACCGCGATCGGCGTCTTCAGGCTATGCGCCAGATCGGCCAGCGTGTTGCGCTGCCGCTCCAGATTATCGCGCTCGCTCTCGATGAAGGCGTTGATGCTGTCGGTCAGCGGTTCCAGTTCGCGCGGGTGGCGCTCGCTCATGCGCTCGCTCTCGCCGCGCTGCACGCGCGTCAGCTCGGTGATCACCCGACGCATCGGCCGCAGGCTCCATTGCAGGATCACCGTCTGCAGCAGCAGCAGGATCAGGCCGATACCACCGAGGTAGAACCACACACGGCCACGGAACACGCGCAGCTGCGCACCCAGTGCGCTGCTGTCTTCCATCACGTAGATCGTGTACGGAAACTCGGTCGCCGGATCGGCTTCCACGTCCCACACCAGGCCTTGGCCGTAGCGATACACCGAACCCTCGCTGCCATCGATCTGGATGATCGGCAACGGGCCTTCAAAGACTTCCTGACGCGGCGCGAGCAGGCCACCGCCCACCGTAGGCAGCATGGGACCTTCGGCGGACATCGAGGTGACCTTGCCATCGGGCGTCACCACCTGCAGGTACAGGCCACTGCCGGGGACGTCGAAACGCGAATCCGGCGGCTGCTCGCGCAGGTACAAAGAGCGGTCGCGGGTGAAATCGCTGCCCGCCGCGTAGGCCGTGGCGTAGTTCTTCAGGCGCTCGCGCAGGTTGGCACGCGCGGTATCGGCAAAGGCCGCATCCAATGCGTAACCGGCCAGCGCCAGGAAGGCCACCAGGCCCACCGACGCAGCCAGCAGCTGGCGTGCCTGCAGGGATCGCGGCCGCCAGCGTCGGAATAACCACAGACGGCCGGACATCAGATGCTCGCCAGGTGCAGGCTCAGCCTTCGTTACGCGGAATCGCGAAACGGTAGCCGCGGCCGCGTACGGTTTCAATCGGCTTCAGTTCGCCGTCCGGATCCAGCTTCTTGCGCAGGCGGCCGATGAAGACCTCCAGCACGTTGGAGTCGCGGTCGAAGTCCTGCTGGTAGATGTGCTCGGTGAGATCGGCCTTGGAGACCAGTTCACCGGCGTGCATCATCAGGTACTCCAGCACCTTGTACTCGTAGCTGGTGAGATCGACATTGCTGCCCGCCACGCTGACCGTCTGCGCCGCGAGGTCCAGCGCAACCGGGCCACATTCCAGCGTCGGCTTGCTCCAGCCGGCTGCACGGCGCAGCAGTGCATTGACACGCGCCAGCAGTTCTTCAACGTGGAACGGCTTGACCAGGTAATCGTCGGCGCCCTGCTTGAGGCCCTCGACCTTGTCCTGCCAGCTGGACCGTGCGGTCAAGATCAGCACCGGAAACTTCTTGCCCTCGTCGCGCAGGGCCTTGATCAGTTCCATGCCCGACATCTTGGGCAGGCCCAGATCGATGATGCCCACGTCGAACGGCACTTCGCGGCCCATGTAGAGACCTTCCTCGCCATCCTGCGCCGCGTCGACGGCAAAGCCTTCGCGCTTGAGCCGGGCTGCAAGGGTCTCACGCAGCGGGGCTTCGTCTTCGACCAGAAGGATACGCATGAACTCTCCCTAGTGTGCTGGGGTCGGCCTGTTGGGCCGGTGGAAATCGGGTTTGATGCGACGATGATCCCTGTTCAGGGGTTATCGCCGCGTAGTGAAGACATATCCGATCGGGGCGGGCGGGGTTGTGAACGCTGCTGCACAGGATCGTCCATGTAACGCACGCGACCACGCTCATCCATGTACTTCACGCGGTTGATGTTGCGCCCATCAAAGGGCACCTGCTCCACGCCAAGGATGTGTCCACCGGTAGACCGCTGCACCCGACGCACCGCATCGGACAACGACCGCCGCTCTTCGCTGGGGCCACCGCGCACCATGTCCGCACGCTCGGCCATCTGCATGCGCTGCGGCACGCCCTGCTGCATCTGCGCCGGTGGAGGCGCCTGCGCATGGGACGGCAGCGGCGCCAATGCACCCAGCGCCACGCAGGTGGCAAGGGTGAGCTGGCAGGTGTGGAAACGGAAGAACATCGTTGCGATCCTAGCCGAGGTCGGCAATTCGTTCAAAAAATGTGAAGTCCGCGTCCGGATCAGGGACCCGGGGCTTTACATATCTTTCCCAAATTTCGGCTTTTACCAGTGAATCCGGTCTGAACTTTTCTGAAGATCGGATGTCTATGTTCAGGTAAGTGAACATACTAGCAGGTATGTTGCGCCGGATGTCGCCCTGCAGAAGTCCTCAAGCCGCGACGCGTCCGCCATCCCGCTCGGTGACCGCGAGCGCCTGTTCCACCAACGACCAGTCGGCTCCCTCACGGTGCGCGCCTTCACTGAGGATCTGCCGGAATGCGCGCCCCCCGGGCTGGCCATGGAACAGGCCCAGGATGTGGCGGCTGATGTGCTTGAGCGCGGCGCCCTCCGCCAGCTTCGCTTCGACGTAGGGACGCAGCGCGCGCAGCAGGGCCTGCCGCGTCTGCAGCGGTGCGCCCGTGTGCAGCGACTCCAGCTGATGCAGCAGGTAGGGGTCATGGTAGGCCGCACGGCCCAGCATCACCCCGTCCACCTTGCCCTGCTGCGCCTGTACGGCGTCGATGCTGGCCAGCCCGCCGTTGAGCACCACGGGCAGCTGCGGGTGCTCCTGCTTGAGGCGGTACGCCCAGTCATAACGGAGCGGGGGTACTTCACGGTTTTCTTTGGGCGAAAGGCCCTTCAGCCACGCGTTGCGCGCGTGCACCACCACCATCGGGGCACCCGCCTGCACTTGCCGGTCGACGAATTCCGCGAAGCGCTCGTACTCGCTGTCATCGTCCACACCCAGGCGGCATTTGACCGTCACCGGGATGTCCACGGCCGCCACCATCGCCGCCACGCAGTCGGCCACCAACGCCGGTTCGCGCATCAGGCACGCACCGAAGCGCCCCGCCTGCACGCGATCAGACGGACACCCGCAGTTGAGGTTGACCTCGTCATAGCCCCAGTCCTGCGCGATACGCGCGGCCTGCGCCAACAGGGCCGGCTCGCTGCCACCCAGCTGCAGCGCCAGCGGCTGTTCCACCGGATCGAAGCCCAGCAGCCGTTCGCGGTCGCCATGGATCACCGCGTTGGCGTGCACCATTTCCGTGTACAGCCGCGCGCCGGGCGCCAGCAGCCGATGGAACACGCGGCAATGGCGGTCCGTCCAATCCATCATAGGGGCGACGCACAGGCGGATACGTTCAGATTTCAATATTTTCATGTACTTAAGGTCATAAAGATCGACTGGCGGCCACAGCAATTCGCTTGAGTGAAGCCCTGGGCACCAGGGTGGCCAAACAGCTGACCGCCCCCCGTGTGATCGCGCATTCCCGACAGCAGGTGCGGGGCGCCACATGAACGCCAAGGGGCGCATTATCCCTCGCGCGCGCCTGCAATCATGAACGTAGCCGCGGGATTCCTTTCCGACGACTCAAACCGGCCAGGCCGATGAAAGGTGTTGAAGTCGACAACCGATTCGTGGCCGAGGCCTGGCGCTTGGTAATTTGCCTTTCGTCATTCTCACGGCGCAGCGTGGAGGCGGGATCACCCGGCTACTGTGGTCTGACCTCGGCGCGGCGAACCCCAGGACGATGCTCAGGGACGCCAAGCACCCACGCAGCAAGACCGGCCTTGCCCGGCAACGTGGCGCAATGAACGTGTCCGGCGACTGCGGGGCGGGATACAAGGCCGGAGCTGTCAGCCTCAACGCGGGAGCTGCCCGCTTCGTCGCATCGGAGTCTCCTATGCGGCTACCAGCAAGCCTGCTGCCGTCTGCGGCGCGCTGCCCTACAGCCTTTCTTCAACCAGCCGTCCACCATGCCTCTCGCGGCAGGTCGCCGCGCTCACCCTGAAGAGAGACATCATGAACAATCACCGATTGAAGTCTGTTCTGTCTGGCTTGCTCGTTGCCCTCGTCATGGCCCCCAGCGCCAACGCTGCCGTCACTCCCCTCAGCGTGACATTCAAAGGCAAATTTGGTGAAGCTCAACGTCGGGAGGCAGATCGCCTGCTGAAGTTCGGGTGCGACAAGTTGGTTGGCCAACTGGTGGGTGAGCCCAAGGTCAACGTCATCGATGCCAACACCGTAATCGTCCACCAGAACTGCGAACATTGACAGCGCCCAAGCGCGCGGGCTGCCGTACGGCGGTAGCCCGGATGGAAGAATGAAGGCATGCGGACAGGCCGCCCTTCTTCGGCCATGGGCCCGAGCGGCTGCACGCACGGACCCGAGTGCAGTTTGGCGGCACCCGTTGATGCGTTTCCATCGCGACCCTTGGCGTCCTCCCACCGCACGTTGCCCCAGTTCCCATCCTGACGTTCCCGCATTCGCGCCTGCTACCGGGCCGTCTGCAACGCGGACACCCAGCCGCACGCTGGAAATGCCTGCCGACCATGCTGGACATCGATGGCGCCGGCATAAGCGGAGCTCGGCGCACGCGGCGTAGTCCTTTGTGCCTGAGCTGAACGTCGTTCTGGTCTGATCCGTGAGCCCGCGCACAGACCGGCCCCCCATTCGCCCAAAGCCGTATTCCCGGCTCTCGAAGCACTACGTTGGAAGCTCCACCCGCTCTTTTGAAGACAGCTATGAACGCGCTCATCAACGCATCACTCATCGGCTTGCTGGCACTCAACACTCCGCCCGTCGAACGCATAGGAACGGAGGATGCCCCCATCGGGGACGCCTATTTTCGCCCGGCCAATGATGGCGGAAATGCCGGTAATTACGTGCTCGGATGCAGAGCCAAGCTGACGACGGGCACCATTACCCAGATCTGGGAGGGTGAGGGCAGCCTGAGCTATCACCTGGACGGCGACGAGCATGTTTTTACGCTCACGCGTTACAAGATGGTGCCGCCGAACGGAAACCCGACGTTTCGCAACAACCTGAACATGATCGGCACGGGATAGCGCAAGGATTCCGGAGATGATCTGATCATGGACGGCAGGTGGCATGACAAATTGACCACCGTGCGTCGGCCCAAGGCGGCCGGACCCGGCAACGTGAAGTTCCAGTTCGTCTTCGACCGGCAAGGTTCTCCTGATGTGAGCTGCTCCACCGCTATCTTTACCGCCCCCTGAAATCCGGGAGGGCGGGCGCAGTAGAAGGCCTGCATCGCCGCGGAATGATCCCGCCAAGGACAAGAGCGTGAGTGATGTCTACGGCCGGTTGGGCCGCAAGCCCAACGCCAACAACCGGGCGATGCTGCAGGTAGCGCAACGTGTCTGGCTGCAACGGCACGCGCGCGGTGCTGCGTTCGCGACCGCTGCTCGGCGGACCATGCGTCAGTCTGGAAGGCGCGCTGAGGCAAGCACAGCGCGCCTTACGGCTCGGGTCGCAGCGGTCAGTGCACGCTGTCCGGTGCGCCCTTACGTCCCACCCGCTCCACCAGCGTCCGGCTGGCCGCGTTGAGGCCAACGATGTCCACCACGGCGCCATGCGCACGCAGCTTTTCGGCAGCGCGTTCCAGTGCACCCACGGCCGTGAGGTCCCACAGGTGCGCGTGCTGCAGGTCGATCTCCACCCGCGGCGCAACGTGCTGGTAATCGAAGGCCGCACCGAACTGCCCGGCCGATGCGAAGAACACTTGTCCACGCACCACATACCGTTGCGCGCCTTCGTGGTCATCACGCTGCACGTCCAACATGCCGCCGACCTTGCGCGCGAAGAACAGCGCTGACAGCAGCACGCCGCTGAGTACGCCCTTGGCCAGATCATGCGTCGCCACAGTAACCACCACCGTCAGCAGCATCACCATCGAAGAGCTGCGCGGATGGGTGCGCAGGTCACGCAGCGAGCGCCAGCTGAAGGTGCCGATGCTGACCATGATCATCACCGCCACCAGGGCAGCCATCGGGATCTGCCGCACCAGCTCGCTGCCGTATACCACCAGCATCAGCAGCACGCTGCCGGCGACCAGGCAGCTCAGGCGCCCGCGCCCGCCGCTGGTCACGTTGATCACCGACTGCCCGATCATCGCGCAGCCGGCCATGCCGCCGAAGAAGCCGGTCACCGTGTTCGCCAGGCCCTGCCCGGCACACTCGCGGTTGCGCTCGCTTGGGGTTTCGGTGATGTCCTCGACGATCTGCAGGGTCATCATGGATTCGAGCAGCCCCACCACCGCCAGCGTGGCCGACACCGGCAGCAGGATGCGCAGCGTCTCCCAGTTCAGCGGCACGTCCGGCAGGAAGAAGGATGGCAGGCTGTCGGGCAGCTGGCCCATGTCACCGACCGTGCGTACGTCGATGCCGAATCCGATCACCACGGCGGTGAGCACGCCGATCGCCACCAGCGGCGAGGGCACCACGCGGGTGATGCGTGGCAGCAGGTAGATGATCGCCAGCGCAGCCGCGCAGAGCAGGTAGACCGTCGGCCCACGGCCGACGAGCTCCGGCAGTTGCGCCATGAAGATCAGAATCGCGAGCGCATTGACGAAGCCGGTGATGACCGAGCGCGAGACGAAGCGCATCAGCGAGCCCAGCTTCAATGCGCCGGCCAACATCTGCAGTACGCCGGTGAGGATGGTGGCGGCAAACAGGTACTGCAGGCCGTGGTCCTTGACCAGATCGACCATCACCAGCGCCATCGCACCGGTGGCGGCGGAGATCATGCCCGGGCGGCCGCCGGCGATGGCGGTGATGACCGCGATGGAGAACGAGGCGTACAGGCCGACCTTGGGATCGACCCCGGCAATGAGGGAGAAAGCAATGGCCTCGGGGATCAGCGCGAGCGCGACGACGATGCCGGACAGCACGTCGCCACGGACGTTGCCGAGCCACTGCTGGCGCAGCGGGTAATGGGTCTGCATGGGATTTCCTTGGCGCACGTGGTCACGGCCACGCAGCGCTGCAATGGGTACGCGGGTTCCTGATGCCGGACAGGTCCGGCTGCCATGCGGCAGGGGTCAGGGTGGCGTGGTCACTGCGTACGGGCTTCGCGGAGGGCGGGAAGCGCGCAAGTCTACGGCAGCCACGGCCTGGCGGGTAGCGCCGAGCCGTGCTGCCGCCGTGGTAGCGCCGAGCCGTGCTCGGCGGAAGAACGAAGCTGCCGCGCTGCGCGCTCGCCGAGCGTGGCTCGGCGCTACCGGGGGACCGGCCTAGGGCTGCTGACGCTGCATGCTGCCGCCGTGGTAGCGCCGAGCCGTGCTCGGCGGAAGAACGAAGCTGCCGCGCTGCGCGCTCGCCGAGCGTGGCTCGGCGCTACCGGGGGACCGGCCTAGGGCTGCTGACGCTGCATGCTGCGTGCTGCCGCGCTGCGCGCTCGCCGAGCGTGGCTCGGCGCTACGGGCTGGTCATGGTCCCGGCCTACAATCACGGCATGGCCATCATTCCCCCACGTTTCTTCGATACCCGCACCGAGCAGGGGGTGCTGCGCCTTTCGATCGCCGGCACCCTGGTCATGGCCTCCATGGCGGTAGGCTTCGGGCTGTACGCCAATTCCTCGCTGATCATCTTCGATGGCATCTACGGAATGATCGATGTGGTGATGACGTGGCTGTCGCTGCTGGTCGCCCGGCTGATTGCCCAGTCCACCAATACCGATACCCTGCAGTCGCGCCTGAACCAGCGTTTTTCGATGGGATTCTGGCATCTGGAACCCATCGTGCTGGGCGTAAGTGGCACGCTGATGATTGGTGCGGCGCTGTACGCGTTCGTCAATGCGGTGGATGCGCTGACCTCGGGCGGGCGTCTGATCGCGCTCGGCCCGGCCATCACCTTCGGGGTGATCTCGCTGCTGGCCGAAGGGGCGCTGGCGGCGTTCGTGCTGCGTGCCAACCGGCAGATCGGCTCGGACTTCATCGCCTTGGATGCGAAGAACTGGATCATCGCAGCGAGCATGTCCGCGTGTTATCTGCTGGCCTTCATCGGCGGTGCACTGGTGCGTGGCACGTCGCTGGACTGGATCGGGCCGTACATCGATCCGGGCATCCTGGCAGTGGTCTGCCTGTTCGTCATGGTGGCGCCGCTGGGCACCGTGCGCCAAGCCTTGGCCGGCATCCTGCTGGTGGCGCCCCAGGAGCTGCGGGCGCACGTGGATGCGGTGGCCCGCGATGTGGTCACTCGACATGGATTCATCGATTACCGCAGCTACGTGGCGCAGGTCGGTCGCGGTGAGCAGATCGAACTGTTCTTCGTCGTCCGTGCGGACGATCCGCCGCGTGCGTTGGCCGAATGGGATCGCCTGCGCGATGAGATCGGCGACCTGCTGGGTGAGGAGTCGCCGGATCGCTGGCTGACCATCATGTTCACCACCGACCTGGAATGGGCGGTATGACCGGGTAGGGCCACGCCGTGCTCGGTGGAATGCTTCACCGCGCGGGGCGCTCGCCGAGCGTGGCTCAGCGCTACCACGGCAATTGCCATACCCAGCGTCACCGCGCGGCCTGTTTCCATTCCCTCGGCGACTGCCCGGTCTGGGCCTTGAACGCGCGCGACAGCGCGGCCTCGCTGCCATACCCGACGTCGCCGGCAATGCGCTTCAGCGGTTGGCCACGGCGCAGGGCCTGCTGCACCAGTCGCGTCCGCCACGCCTGCAGGTACTGCCCGGGCGTACTGCCTACGACATCGCGAAACCCTTCGGCGAAGGCGCTGCGTGACATCCCGGCACGCTCGGCCAGCGTCTGCAGCGACCACTCTTCGGCCGGTCGTTCGTGCATGGCCACCAGTGCATGGCGCAGCCGCGGGTGGCCCATTCCGGCCAGCAGCCCGACCTGGATCTGGCCGTTTTCCATCAGCGTGCGCAGCACCTGGATGATCACCAGTTCGAACAGGCGGTCGAGCATCGCCTGCCGGCCACAGCGCTCGGTGAAGGCTTCTTCAAAGAGCACACCCAGCACCGCGTTGCTACCCAGCAGGTCGGCCAGTGGCAGGCAGATCGGGCTCGGCAACGCGTCGGCCACCGGGCTGCCTTCGCCGGCTTCGAAACGCAGCCCCGCCGTCACCAGCGGCACCTGCAGCCCGTCATCAATGCTGAAATGATGTTCGCGCGGCCGGGTGTACAACAGCACGCTGGGCTGATCGATGCGCAGGCGGGTGCCATCGCTGTCCATCACCTCCACGCCGCCCTGGCTGAGCAGGTGCAGCAGGGGTTGGCTGGCGGCCTGCGCCGGCACCCAGTGGCCGCTGATCTCGCCACCCTGCAGCAGCCGCGCACTGACCGGGAAGCGGTCGAGCAGGGATTCAAGTCGATCGAGCATGGCTGGACGATCCATCAAGTTTTCCGGACTCCATGTTGCCACACGTCCAGCCAAGGCGCGCAAAGTACACCTCACCGGCCAACCGGCCACCCCAACAAGGAACTCCGCCATGTCGATCGAAAAGGTTCTGTACACCGCCCAGGCCACCGCAACCGGCGGCCGCGAAGGCCGCGCTGTGTCCTCCGACAACGTGCTGGACATCCAGCTGTCGACCCCGCGCGAGCTGGGCGGCGCAGGCGGCCCGGGCACCAATCCGGAGCAGCTGTTCGCTGCCGGCTATTCGGCCTGCTTCCTCGGCGCGCTGAAGTTCGTCGCCGGCCAGGCCAAGGTCGCGCTGCCGGCTGACACCACCGTTACCGGCAAGGTCGGCATCGGCCAGATCCCGACCGGTTTCGGCATCGAGGCCGAGCTGACCATCACCGCCCCGGGTGTGCCGCGCGAACAGCTGGAAGAGCTGGTGCAGAAAGCCCACATCCTCTGCCCGTACTCCAATGCGACCCAGGGCAACATCGACGTCAAGCTGATCGTGGCCTGACTTTCATCCCCTGCACGCGGCCGGATCGCCCGGCCGTGTGCACGGGTGTCCGGGTCGGGTCTAACGCGCCTGTCAGCAACCGCTTCGTATACTCCACGCCCCATGATCGTGGAGTAGCGCATGCAGCTGTTGCAGAAGCCGTTCTGTCGTTCGATCACGCTGCTCAGCGCCTTGCTGGCCAGCAGCGCCGCGCTCGCCTTGTCGCCTGTTCCGGCCACCCCGGCGAAGGGCATCAGCCCCACTTTCACGACCTGCCAGCAGCGCGCCCAGGGCGCCATCGTGCAGGCTGCGTGCATTTCCGCAGAAACCACCCGCCAGGACCAGCGCCTCAACCGCGTCTACAGAGCGCTGCAGGCAAAGCTGGACGCAAGCGGAAAGGCGGCCCTCACCGCAGCCCAGCGTGCGTGGCTGCAATCGCGTGACCGCGATGCCGAGCTGGAGACATACGTGCAGGACAGCACCCAGGCCGGCAACCTGCAGGGCAGCGATGCGCAGATGCGCCGCCTGAGCGCGCGCGCCGACCAGCTGCAGCAGTATCTGGACCTGCTGGAGTAAGCGGCTGACCGAGGGTGGGCCAGCGTCGTGCCACCTGTCCATCGCGGGGATCACGCGCGGCATGCGCGAGCCCGACTGGGGAACCGTCAGCAGCGTTGCGCAGAGCAGCGGATACAGCCTGGGCGCGATCCAGGTGGACTTCGGCCAGCTCGGCACGTGGCCGGTGGGTTCCATCGAAAGTCGCCCAACGCAGGCGGGCGAAAAGACCTACGTGGATGCGGTGATCACCAGGCACAGGCCTACGCCACGGCAAAGGGTCTGCCCTCCACCGCAGATCGTGACGACCTGCGCGGGGATCTGCTCAGCCATGGCAACGGGATCGGGGGGCGCTCGTCGATCCGCTTCATGGATGAAGGGACACGCGACAGCAGCAAAACACCAAGCGCCTGATCGCTTTCGCTCGGCGAAAGCGATCCGACCCAGCTCGCGGTTACTTCTCGTTGCTCACCAGCTGCACCACGCTGGAGAAGTCCAGCTTGCCGCGGCCTGCCTGGTGATTCATCGAATACAGGTTGCGCGCCAGCTCGCCGAGCGGGATGGAGGCGCCCACGCTCATCGCCGCTTCCACCGCCAGGCCCATGTCCTTGAGCATCAGGTCGCTGCCGAAGCCACCGCTGTAGCCGCGCGAGGCCGGCGCGTTGTCCAGCACCCCCGGCCACGGATTGCACACTTCGGTCGCCCAGCTGCGGCCGGTACTGACCGCCATCATCTGCGACAGCACCTTCGGGTCCAGCCCGTGTGCCACACCCAGCGCGATGGATTCACCGGTCACCGCCATGATCACGCCCAGCGCCATGTTGTTGCACAGCTTGGCGACCTGGCCGGCGCCGCTGGCCCCCACATGGAAGATGTTCTTGCCCATCGCCTGCAGGTAGGGGCGTGCACGTTCCAATGCGTCCTCTTCGCCACCGACGATGAAGGTCAGCGTGCCGGCGGTGGCCCCGGCGGTGCCCCCCGATACCGGCGCGTCCAGCATCTGCAGGCCACGCGCCGCGGCGGCTTCGGCAACCTTGCGCGCGGTGGCCGGTGCGATGGTGCTGCAGTCGATCACCAGCGCACCGCCCGGGATGTCGGCCAGCAGGCCGTCATCGCCCAGATAGACGCCTTCGACGTGGCGGCTGGCCGGCAGCATCGAGATCACCACCTCGGCATCGGTCAACGTATCCAATGCGGAGGTGGCAGCCGTTGCGCCGGCATCCACGGCCGCCTGCACGGCGGCGGGCACGAGGTCGAACACGCGCACGGCGTGGCCCGCTTTGGCCAGGTTGGCGGCCATCGGACCGCCCATGTTGCCCAGCCCGATGAATGCAATGCGACTCATGCGACGGTCCTTTCAGCAGCGGTGGCGCCAAGGTCGGCCAGCGGGTGCTGGTCGGCCGGCCACGGGGAAATGAAGAAGTCTTCGGCCCACGCCGCGCTGGCGTCCGCCAGCGAAGCCGGGCTCCAGTGCGGGGTGCGGTCCTTGTCCACCAACAGCGCGCGGATGCCCTCGGCGAAGTCACCGTGCGCGGCGCAATGCAGGGCCGTCACGTACTCCAGCCGGTACACCGTCGCCAGGTCCGCGCCGGCGGTGCGGCGCTGCAGTTCAAACGCCAGCCGCGCCGAACCGGGTGCACCGGCGGCAAGCGTCTTCTGTGCGTTCTGCAGCCACGCGTCGTCGGTCTGCAGGGCGCGGATGCGTTCGATGATCGCCGGCAGTTCATCGCCGGCGCACAGCGTTACCAGCAGGTCCGCATGGGCCTGCAGCGGCCCCGTGGGTGCGTCGCTGGCGAAGGCTTGCAGCAGCGTGTCCAAGCGGCCGTGGTTGCCCTCGCTGTCGCGGCCCCAGTCCGCCTGCAGCAACGCGTCGAAGACTTCGGCGCGCTGCGATTCGGCGATGTGCAGATCTGCCAGATCGGCATGGATCGCATCACCCGGGCCAAGCAGCGCGCCGGTCAGCGCCAGGAACAGTCCGCCCTTGCCCGGCACGCGCTGCAGCAGCCAGCTGCCGCCGACGTCCGGGAACAGGCCGACGGTGATCTCCGGGAACGCCAGTTTCGAGCGCTCGCTGACCACGCGATGGCTGGCGCCGGACATCAGGCCGATGCCGCCGCCCATGACGATGCCGTGGCCCCAGCACAGGATCGGCTTGGGGTAGGTATGGATCAGGAAATCTACGCGGTATTCGACATCGAAGAACTCGGCGGCATGCGTGTTCTGGCGGATGTCCACCTGCCCTGCCGCGCGGTAGGCCTGCATGCTCTGGTACAGGCTGTGCAGGTCGCCGCCGGCGCAGAATGCTTTCTCGCCAGCGCCCTGCAGCACGACCATGGCCACGCCGTCATCGTCTGCCCACGCACGCAGCTTTTCCAACAGCAGGTGGGCCATCGGCAGCGAGAAGCCATTCAACGTGCGCGGTGCGTTGAGCGTGGCGATACCGATGCGCGTGCCGTTGGCCGCGGTGCGTTCTTCAAACAGCACCGGCGCTTCATCAACCACGATGTCGGTTTCCCGGCTCATGCGTTCTTCCACTGCGCGCTGCGCTTTTCCAGGAAGGCGCTGACGCCCTCTACCTGGTCGGCGGTATCGAACAGGTCCACGAACGCTTCGCGCTCTGCGACCAGCGCCGATGCATGCGTACCGGTGCGGGTGGACTGCACCAGCGTCTTGCAGGCGGCGATGCTGGTCGGGCTCTGTTTGCCGGCCTTCTTCGCCCACTCCAGCGCCAGCGCTTTACCTTCGCCCTTGCCGGCTTTCTGCTCGGCCAGACCGATCCGCACGGCGGTATCTGCGTCGATGCGCTCACCGAGAAGGATCATCCGCTTGGCCCAGCCTTCGCCGACCAGGCGCGGCAGGTTCTGCGTGCCGCCAGCGCACGGCAACAGGCCGACGGTGGCCTCCGGCAGCGCCACCTGGGCGTGTTCTTCGATGATGCGCAGGTCGCACGCCAACGCACATTCCAGGCCGCCGCCCATGGCATAGCCGTTGATGGCCGCGATGGACACGCCGCGGAACGCGGAGAGCGCCTCGAATGCCTCACCGAAGCGGCGCGCGGCTTCCCGCGCAGCGGCTTTGTCGCCGGACGCAAACTGGTTGAGGTCGGCGCCGGCGGAGAAGAACTTCTCGCCCTCGCCACTGATCACCAGTGCATAGACATCACGGTCCGCGTTCAACGCACCCACCAGGTCGCGCAGGGCCGACAGGCTGTGCACGGTCCAGGTATGCGCGGGCGGATTGTGCAGGGTGATGACCGCAACGTGGCCATCGGCCTCGACCTTCAGGCCGGCATGTTCATGGATGCGCCAATCGTTCATCGCAGTTCCTCTTCGGTATTGAGCAGGTGACGGGCAACGATCACCCGCATGATCTCGTTGGTGCCCTCCAGGATCTGGTGCACACGGCAGTCACGCAGCAGGCGCTCGATCGGGTACTCGCGGATATAACCGTAACCGCCGTGGATCTGCAGCGCTTCGTTGCACACGGTGAAGCCCGCATCGGTAGCGAAGCGCTTGGCCATCGCACACCACACGTTGGCATCGCTGGCACCCGCATCGAGCTTGCGGGCCGCGGTGTGCACCATCTGCCGTGCGGCGACCAGCTCGATGGCCATGTCGGCCAGCTTGAACTGCAGCGCCTGGAACTCGGCCAGCGCCTTGCCGAACTGGCGCCGCTCGCCCATGTAGCGTCGTGCCGCATCCAGCGCACCCTGCGCGGCGCCCAGCGAACAGGCGGCGATGTTGATGCGCCCGCCGTCCAGGCCTTTCATGGCCAGCTTGAAGCCGCCGCCCTCTTCGCCCAGCAGGTGGCTGACCGGCACGCGTACGTTGTCGAAGGTGATGCCACGGGTCGGCTGGCTGTTCCAGCCCATCTTCTCTTCCTTGCGGCCGTAGCTGATGCCCGGCAGGTCGGCCGGCACCGCGATGGCGCTTACGCCTTTCGCGCCGGGGCCGCCGGTGCGTGCCATCACCACCAGCAGCTCGGTCGCGCCAGCGCCGGAAATGAAGGCCTTCGCGCCATTGAGCACATAGTCGTCGCCATCGCGCACGGCCGTGGTCTTCAACGATGCCGCATCCGAGCCCGCTCCCGGTTCGGTCAGGCAGTAGGAGGCCAGCTTGGTGCCGGCCGACAGATCCGCGCCCCACGCGGCGCGCAGGCTTTCCTGGCCCCAGGTGGAGACCATCCACGAGGCCATGTTGTGGATGCTGACATAGGCCGCCGTGGAGGGATCCACGTTGGCGAGTTCCTCGATGACGACGGCGGCGTCCAGACGGCTCAAGCCGCTGCCACCGACCTCGGGATCCATGTACAAGCCACAGAAACCGAGTTCCCCTGCCTTGGCGATTGCCTCGCGCGGGAAGATGCCCTCCGCATCCCACCGCGCTGCGTGTGGCGCCAATTCTGCCTGGGCGAAGTCACGCGCTGCCTCTCGATAGGCTTGCTGCGCTTCGTCGAGTTCCGTCGTCATCGAGTTACTCATGTCTGCAACTCCGTGGTTACTTCAGGCTGATGGTGGTGTTGACGCCGTGGCTCAGCGTCTCGTCATCGAACCAACGTGCCGTGATGGTCTTGGTCTGCGTGTAGAACATCACCACCTGCTTGCCATATGGACCGAGGTCACCCAGCTTGGATGCGCGCGATCCGGTGAAGGAGAACAGCGGCACCGGCACCGGGATCGGCACGTTGATGCCGACCTGGCCGACGTCGATGTCTTCCTGGAAGCGACGCGCGGCGGCGCCGGACTGGGTGAACACCGCCGTGCCGTTGCCATTGGGGTTGCTGTTGACCAGCGCGATGGCGTCTTCCAGCGTTTCCGCTTCCAGGATCACCAGCACCGGCCCGAAGATTTCTTCCTGGTAGATGCGCATGTCGGTGGTGACGCCGGAGAAGATGGTCGGCCCGACGAAGTTGCCCTTCTCGAAGCCATCGACCTGCGGATTGCGGCCGTCCAGGTCCAGCGTTGCGCCCTGCTCCACGCCCGAAGCGATCAAGCCTTCCACGCGTTCGCGGGCACTGCAGGAAATGACCGGGCCGACATCGGTGCCCGTCACCGAGCCAGCGCTGACCTTGAGCGTCTTCGCCTTCGCCACCAGGTCCGGCACCCAGGCGCGTGCATCACCCACCAGCACCAGCGTGGAGGCGGCCATGCAGCGCTGTCCGGCCGCACCAAAGGCGGCGCCAACCATCGCGTTGAGGGTCTGCTCCTTGTTGGCATCAGGCAGCACGACCGCATGGTTCTTCGCGCCCATCATGCACTGCACGCGCTTGCCGGCCAGCGAGGCGCGGTTGTACACGTGGGTGCCGACGCGGGTGGAGCCCACGAACGAGATCGCCTTGATGTCCGGGTGGTCACAGATCGCGTTGACCACTTCTTCGCCGCCGTGGACGACGTTCAGCACACCCTTCGGGATGCCGGCTTCGAGCGCCAGTTCGACCAGGCGCATGGTGACCATCGGATCCTGTTCGGACGGCTTGAGCACGAAGGTGTTGCCGGTGGCGATGGCCATCGGGAACATCCACAGCGGAATCATCGCCGGGAAGTTGAACGGCGTGATGCCCGCGCACACACCCAAGGGCTGCATCAAGGTGTAGGTGTCCACGCCATTGGCCACGTTGTTGGCCAGCTCGCCCAGCTGCAGGTTGCCGATCGCTGCGGCGTGCTCGACCACTTCCAGGCCGCGGAACACATCGCCTTCGGCGTCCGGCACGGTCTTGCCCTGCTCGGCGCTGAGGGTATGCGCCAGCTCGCTCATGTTCTCGCGGATCAGCTGCTGGTACTTCAGGAAGATGCGCGCACGGGTGCCGATGGGCGTCTTGCGCCAGGTCTTGAAAGCTTCCTTGGCGGCAGCGACGGCATCGTCGACTTCGCTGGTGGTGGCGAACGGCACCTGGGCCAGCACGTCCTGCGTGGCCGGATTGACGACGTCCTGCCACTGCGCGGTGGACGACTCGATGAACTGGCCATCGATCAACAGACGGATACGGGGCGCTGCAACAGTCATGGCGGTTCCATCGGAGTGCTGAAGATACTTGGCATTATTCACAGGCCACTGCTCGATTTCTGAGCTGTCTGCGCTTAATCTGGCCAACCGGCCTGCTGATTATTGTTAATCCTGTGAATGACCTTGTGCCCCAGCGTCATCTCGGTCTGCGCCTGGCCAAGCTGCGGGAGCAGCGCGGTTACACCCAGGCGCAACTGGCGCAGGGGCTGGGCGTTTCTGCCAGCTATCTGAACCAGATCGAGCGCAACAAGCGGCCGCTGACCCCGGCGGTGCAGCAGCGTCTGCGCGCCGTGCTGGGCGAACTGGGCGACCTGTTCGATGCCGGGGGACCGGCGGCGCTGCAGGATGCGCTGGGGCAGACGCTGCGTGACCTCGGCCTGGCCGATGTCAGTGCCACCGAACTGCGGGCCATGGCCGGCAACCTGCCGCAGGTCAGCCAGGCCTTGCTGGACCTGCACCGCCGCCATTTGGCGCTGCGCGAGCATGCAGCAGCGCTGGAGTTCCAGCTGGGCGAGCCCGGCGCCGGACTGAGCCTGCCCGCGGGCGACCAGGTGCGCGACTTCTTCAACCGCATGCACAACCACATCCCGGAGCTGGATGAGCTGGCCGAGCAGTTGTTTGCCGAGTGGGGGCTGACCGTCGGCCACATGGCGCCGCGGCTACGCCAGTTGCTGGCCGACCGTCACGGCGTGATGGTGGAAGTGGCACCGCTGCAGGCTGGCCGCGAGAAGCGCCTGCTGGATGCTAAGGCGCGCACGCTGTGGCTGCCGGATTACCTGGAACCGGGCCAGCAGGCCTTCCAGATGGCCGCCGAGCTGGCCCTGCGCGGGCACGGCGAGGCCGTGGATGCGGTGATCGAGCGTGCCGACTTCCGCGATGATGCGCGCATCGCCCAGGCCCGCATCGGCTTGTCCAACTACTTTGCCGGCGCGCTGGTGATGCCCTACGGCCCGTTCCTGCGCGCAGCCGAGCACAGCGGCTACGACATCGAACTGCTGGCGCACCAGTTCGGCGTAGGGTTCGAAGCGGTCTGCCACCGGCTGAGCACGCTGGCGCGGCGCAGTGCACCGGGCCTGCCGTTCTTCTTCATCCGCGTGGACCGTGCCGGCAACGTGTCCAAACGCCACTCGGCCACCGACTTCCACTTTTCGCAGGTAGGCGGTTCGTGCCCGCTGTGGATCGTCTACGAGGCGTTCAACCAGCCCGGACGCATCCTCACCCAGACCGCCCGCATGCCGGATGGGCGGCGCCATTTCTGGCTGGCCCGGCAGGTGAGCAGCGGCCCGGTCGGCCATGGCCAGCCACGCAAGACCTTTGCCGTGGCGCTGGGCTGCGATCTGCAGCATGCAGAGCGGCTGGTCTACACCCGGGGGCTGGATATCCAGAGCCCAGGAAACTCGGTATCCATAGGACCCGGCTGCCGGGTATGCCCGCGCGAGGACTGCATGCAGCGCGCGTTCGCGCAGCTGCCGGGGCGCTGAGGCAGGGGGGCGGCGGGTGGCGGGCGGGCGGGCGGGTGGCTGGCGGGTGGCGGGTGATGGGAATGATGGGAATGATGGGAATGGTGGGGATGGCGGGGTAGAGCCGACTTCAGTCGGCTGCATTTCGCCTGATGCAAAGGCAGCCGACTGAAGTCGGCTATACCCGTCGGCTCTACCCTGACGGTCTGCTCAATAGATCGGCGTGACCTTCATCTGCGGCAGGGGGCGTGGTGCGCCCTCGGTGAGGTCCGGGCCGCAGTCTTCCCACGTGGTGCCCTGCTCCACCATGCGCGCATACAGCGCCTGCGACGCGCGCTGCCTTTCCTGCGAGCCCAGTGGATACGACGGTGGCAGAGGCTGCCCGGTCGCCACGCTGGCATACACCGCCCGGTAGGCGACCACCTGCTGGCTGGCATCATCGGTGCGTGAAACTTCCAGCGTGTAACGCTGGTAGGCCGAGGCAAGGTTGCGCCAACGCACCCAGTAGTGGTTTTCAAAAGAGAACGCACAGAAGCGCTCCCCGGCAAGCGTGCCTTTCTCCGCGATTCGGCTCAGCACGTCCTGTGGCATGTCCAGGTTCATGCCGCCCTCGTCCCCCTCCAGCGCCACGTTGACGATGCGGTCGCGGTAGCCGGGTGCCCGCGCCTGCAACAGGTCGCGCCAGTTCTGCATGGTGGATATCACCGCGAAAAGGAACCGCAGCACTTCGTTGGCGGCGAGCGGCGCACTGATGTCGCGGTAGCTGCGTTGCCAGCCCTCGCGATTGCCGGCGGGCAATACCACGGCACGTTCCAGCGCGCCCTGCGGATCCTCAGGGTCCACGGTTGACACGGCACCGCCCGGATACACCAGGTTGATGGCGAAGGTGGGCCAGCGCGGCAGCGCCGCGTCGAACAGGTGGATCGGGAAGTTGCTGCCGATGCCGCCATCGGAAAACCAGCAGCGCCGGAAGCGCGGCGCCTCCGCTGCAGCGGGTGCCGTTGGCGCCCCCTGCCCGCCTTGGGTCAGCCCTTCCATGCTGTCTGCCACGTTCTTGCCCCCCCGACCGGGCTCGACGCGTTGCAGCGGAGGCCGCGTGGCCGACCATGCCGGCTCATGCAGGGGCACCGCGCTGATCAGCAGCGGGAAGCTCAGGCTCATCCGCGTGGCAACCAGCACCGGCAGTTGATCTCCTGCGGGCAGCCGATGGTAGTCCCGCCCGTCGAAGGTCTCGGGCGTCCCGGCGTGTCGCACCAGCCAGTCCACCACGCTGGACGGAAACAGGAGATCGAACTCCTCGCGCAGGAACCAGAACGTCGCATCGCTGAAGGGCAGCGTGCGCGGTTCGTTGTGCGAGACGCAGGTACTGATCATCTGCAGGGTCACGGCATGCGCATCCTGCGGCTCGCCCGCGTAACGCGGCGCCGAATGCAGGTCGGCGAAGGTCAGCGGCTGGTCCAGCGGTCGCCCGGACAACGCCTGCAGGCTGGCATGCAGCCAGTCTGTGAGTGCGGGGCGCTGCGGGTCCTCGCTGCGGCCGTTGCACAGCCCCAGCAGATTGCCGCGTGCCACACGCGCTACGCGCAGCAACGCCGCCGCTACGCCGGCTCCATAAGCGCACAGCAGCGAGGGCAGCAGCGTGGCCAGCACGCCAGGGCCGCCGCCGGCCCACGCGCCGATGCCGAGCAGCAGGGTCAGCGATACCAGCACCTCCACTGGCGCGATGGTGAACACTGCGGCCAGCAGACAGACGATCTTTCGCGGCCAGCCAGCGTGGCTGGCCAGTACCACCAGCAGCCGGTAGGCCGCACGCCCGCCACGCGCCGGCTGGAAGAGGCGGTAGATGAATCCGCGCGTGGACAGCTGCGCGGATACGGCGGACAGCCCCTCGAAACCTGCCTGCGCGTCCATCGCCTCGCCGGCGTGGCGGCGGCGGTCACCGAGCGCGGCAGCCGCCGCTACGGCCGCGGCAATGGCGCCTGCCGAGGTGCCACCGATGCTCTTGAACCGATACGCTTTGGCCAGCGACAGCACCGCGTTCGGGTAGACGATCCCGCTGGTGATGCCCCCCTTCATGACCAGATCGCAGTACTTGGCTGCCATGGGCCGACCCTCTGCTGGATACGGCTCCGATTATGGCAAGTGTGCCTCTCACGGCATGAGATGGGTGGCGCAGTTTGTGGGGTGTGGTGGGGTGTGGGCGGGTTGGGTGGAGTGTGCCGTGGGCGGGTTGGGATGGGGTGGCAGAGCCGACTTCAGTCGGCTTCGGGGCAGCCGACTGAAGTCGGCTCTACCTGGGCTTCGAAGACAGCCGACTGAAGTCGGCTCTGCCGCCGTTCAGCGGTTTGATTGCGGGACGCGGCGGATCTTGCTGGTGTCGTAGCCCATCGCGGCGATGCGCTCGATCGCTTGCTGGTAGTCGCTGTCGCTGACCTGCGGGGTGCGCGCCATGTACCACACGTAGTCACGCTTGCTGCGCGCCACGATGGTCTGCTGGTAATCCGCGTCCAGCCACGAGATCACATACTCGGCCTGGATCGGCCAGATGAACTGCATGCCCCACACGGCGCCGTTGCCTTCTTTCTCCACCCGACCGACAGGGTGCATCGTCTTCACCGGGGCCTGGAAACTGCCCTTGCGGTAGGTGAAGGTCGTCTGGATGCGGCCATCCGGACGCAGTGCGTACGTTTCCACCGAATCAAAGGCCTTGCGCTCGATGAAGGTGGGAATCTGCGCGATGACGTACCAGTCGCCCATGAAACGTGGCACATCGACCTGCGGTGCACGCGGCAGCGGCCGCTCGGGGCTGGACGAACAGGCACTGGCCGATAGTGCCATCGCAACGACGGGAAGCAGGCTGTACAGACGCATGGCGTTCTCCTTCAGCGGGGACGGAACAGATAATGGGCGACCTGCCACTGCTGGCCGTTTTCATAGCCGAACAGCTCGGCACACGCCATCCAGAACATCCGCCAGCGCTGGAACCACAGCGCGGCAGCGGCATCGCCGTAGGTCTGCCGCAGCACGGGCATCAGCGCATCGCGCTGGCTGTCCTGGTTGGCAAGCCAATGGTTGGCGGTGCGCTCGTAGTGCGTGCCGTCCAGCAGCCAACGCTGCTGCAGCAGCAGGTCGTGCTGGAAATGCAGCAGGGTATCGGCGGCGGGCATCAGGCCACCGGTGAAGAAATGCCGCCCCATCCAGTTGTCATCCCCCTGGGTCTCGAAGGGATACATCAGCGTGCGATGCACGAAGATATGCACGAACAGCGCGCCGTCGCTGCGCAGCCAACCGGCGATGCGGCCCAGCAGGCGGTCGTAGTTGCGCATGTGCTCGAACATCTCGATGGAGATCGCGCGATCAAACGCGCGCTCGGGCAGCTCCAAGTGGTTCACATCGCGCGTCAGCACCGTGACATTGCCCAACCGGCGCGCCTTGCACTGCGCTTCGATATGCGTCCGCTGGCCGTTGGAGTTGGACACGGCGGTGATGCGCGCGTTCGGATAACGTTCGGCCATCCACAACGTCAACGACCCCCAGCCGCAGCCCAGCTCCAGGATGTCCTGACCGTCTGCCAGACCCGCACGCTCGGCATACAGTTCCAGCATGGCCTCCTCGGCCTGGTCGAGCGTTTCATGGCCGGTGCGGTAATAGCAGCTGCTGTATTTCAGGCGCTTGCCCAGGCAGGCCTCGAAGAACGCGGCGGGTACCTCGTAGTGCTGGCGGTTGGCGGCGTCCACATGCAGTGCCAGTGGGCTGCCGGCCAGCTCGGCGATACGCTCGGAGAAGCGCGCGGACTGCGCATCGGTACCGCCTTCCTGCTCTTCGCGCAGGCGCTGTGCGCACTGCTGGCGGATGCCCAGGCGCAGCAGCGCATCAGGCAGCAGGCCACGTTCTGCCAGGCCGGTCAGCCCCGGCGCGTAGTCGGCCGCAGGCAGACTCTGGATATCGGTGCTCATGGGCGGAACTCCTTGGATGCAGCAGATTTGCGGGGAAACCACGGGAAGATCATCGAGGTGGTGCGCTGGTACTCGCGG